>CAZDAO010000137.1:0-5068 GCA_964503015.1 uncultured Nocardioides sp.
GCTCGAGGTCGGTGCGGACGTTCTGCTTGACCATCATCGCGTCCGTGTGGGGGAACCAGTACATGTCGACGTGGTGCGAGGCGGCGGTCATGTCGTCGTAGGAGTCGAGGGCCTCTCCCCAGGACATCGGCTGCTCGTGCGCCTCGATGACGAACAGCGGCTCGACATGGAAGGTCACGCTCGTCAGCACCCCGAGGGCGCCCAGCCCGACGCGCGCGAGCGCGAAGACGTCGGGGTTCTCGCGCGCGGAGGCGCAGAGGACCTCACCGGTGCCGGTGACCAGCTCGAGGCCGGCCAGCTGCGCGGCGAGGCCCGCGGCGACGCCGCCGGTGCCGTGCGTGCCGGTCGAGGTGGCTCCGGCGAGCGTCTGCTCGGCGATGTCACCCATGTTGTGCAACGAGAGCCCGAGCCGCTCGAGGGCGAGGTTGAGGTCCTTGAGCCGGGTGCCCGAGCGGGCCGTGACGGTCATCGCCGCGCGGTCGACCTCGACGATCCCGGCGAGCTCCTCGGGACGCAGCAGCGTGTGCTCCGGAGCGGCGATCGCGGTGAAGCTGTGGCCGGTGCCGGTCATCTTGACGGTGGTGCCCTGCTCGCGCGCCCGGCGTACGACGTCCACGACGTCAGCGACCGAGGACGGGGTCAGCACCTGCTCCGGGTGGGCCTCCGCGAGGCCGGACCAGTTGCGCCAGCGGGTGCCGTCGATGGGCGTCGTCATGCCCGGAGGCTAGCGGCACGACGGGGCGTGCGGGCGGTCTGCGCGACCAGCGCCCCGAGCAGTCCGCCGACGAGGGCGACGGAGTACGCCGCCGAGGCGCCGCTGTGGTCGACGACGAAGCCGGCGATGCTCGCGCCGGGGGCCACGCCGGCCACGATCCCGGTGTGCAGGATGGCCATGCCCTCCGTGAGCCGGGTGGACGGGACGCCCTGCTCGACCATCGTCATCGCGCCGATCATGGTCGGCGCGATCGCCAGCCCCCCGACGAGCAGCACCACCGCCATGAGGGGCACGGAGTCGACGAACATCAGCGGCGCCATCGCCACTGCCATCGCCAGCGATCCCCAGCGCAGCCGCACCTCGGGCCCGTTCCGCCACGCGATCGCGCCGGTGACCAGCCCGGCCACCAGGCTGCCGCACGACCACGCGGCCAGGAGCCAGCCGGCGACCCACCGCATCCCGGCCTCCTCGGCGAAGGCGACCGTGGTGACCTCGGCGGCCCCGAACAGCGCACCGAGGGTGAGGCAGACCACGGCGAGGGTCAGCACCAGGCGCCAGGGCATCGGCGGGCGGGCGCCGGACGGTTGCGAGCGGCGAGCCGGGGGCTCGGTCCGCCGCTGGGCCGCGAAGGCGAAGGTGCCGAGCAGCCCGCTCACCAGGGCCGCCGTGAGCCCGGCCACCGGGTGCCAGCCGGTGGCGAGCAGCGTGACCAGCACGGGTCCGACGACGAACACGACCTCGTCGAGCACGGCCTCCAGCGCGAAGGCGGTCTGCTTCTCGCCGGGTTCATCGAGCAGGTGCGACCAGCGGGTCCGGACGCTCGCCCCGACCTGCGGGAGCGCGGCGCCGGCGACCGCCGCGAAGAGGTAGGTGAGCACGCGGGGCCACTCGCTCTCGACGGCGACCATCATCAGCGCCAGACCCGCCCCGAAGAGGGAGATCGCGGCCGGCAGCACCGTGGACTGGCCGTAGGAGTCGACCAGCCGTCCGTGCAGCACCGCGAACGCGGCCTCGGCCAGCACGAAGACCGCCGACACCGTGCCGGCCAGCCCGTAGGAGCCCGTGCGTTGCTCGACGAGCAGCACGATGCCCAGCCCGACCATGGAGATCGGCAGGCGGGCGACGAGTGCGGCGCTGCTGAAGGCGAGGGCGCCGGGGCGGGCGAGGACCCGGCGGTAGGAGTCGAGCATCGGGGAGATGGTAGGGCGCTCTACGCTGGCCGCATGAATCCTGCGGGTCACCCCGACGTGAAGCCGTACGACGCTCTCCTCGTGCTCTCCTTCGGGGGCCCGGAGAAGCCCGAGGACGTGGTGCCGTTCCTGGAGAACGTCACCCGAGGACGGGGCATCCCGCGCGAGCGCCTCGAGGAGGTCGGACAGCACTACTTCCTGTTCGGCGGCCGGAGCCCGATCAACGACCAGAACCGTGCGTTGATCGCGGCACTGGAGAAGGACTTCGCCGACCAGGGCATCGACCTGCCGGTCTACTTCGGCAACCGCAACTGGGACCCCTACCTCGCCGACACCCTGGCCCGGATGGTGGGCGACGGCGTGGAGCGGGCAGCCGTCTTCACCACGTCGGCGTACTCGTCGTGGTCGTCGTGCCGGCAGTACCGCGAGAACCTCTTCGACGCCTCCGCCGCGACCCCTGGGGCACCGCGGCTCGACAAGCTGCGGCCGTACTTCAACCACCCCGGCTTCATCGACCCCGTGGTCGACGCCTGCGTGTCCGCGCTCGCCGAGCTGCCCGACCACGGCGAGCGGGCGCGACTCGTGTTCGTGACGCACTCCATCCCGACCGCGATGGCCGAGACGAGCGGTGGTCCCGACAACGGGCACGCGTACGTCCGCCAGCACCGCAGCGCGGTCGACGAGGTGGCCCGCCGGGTCCGGGAGGCGACCGGTCGGGCGCACCGCCACGACCTGGTCTACTGCTCGCGCTCCGGCGACCCGAGGACCCCGTGGCTGGAGCCCGACGTCAACGACCACCTCGAGGAGCTGTCCACCGACGGCGTCAGCCAGGTGGTGCTGGTGCCGATCGGCTTCGTGTCCGACCACATGGAGGTCATCTACGACCTCGACACCGAGGCGATGGCGACGGCCGAGCGGCTGGGCATGCACGCCGTCCGTGCCGCCACGTCGGGCACCGACGACCGCTTCGTGACGATGATCCGCGAGCTGCTGCTCGAGCGAGCGGCCGCCGAGCGCGGGGAGGACCCCGAGCGGGTCGCGGTCGGGTCCCTGCCCGCCCGTCCGGACCTGTGCCCGGTCGGGTGCTGCCCCAACCCGCGGGGTCCCCGCCCCGCCCTGTGCGGGGCCGACTCGTGACGGAGGCCACTCCTGTCGAGCTGCGCACGCTGGCGGTCGCCATCGCGCACGAGGGCGCCAACCTGGCCCGGGAGATGCAGCTGGGCGGCATCGACGTGGCCGACACCAAGACCAGCGTCGTCGACGTGGTCACCGAGGCCGACCGTGCCGTCGAGGCGCTGATCCGGTCGCGCATCACCGCGGCCCGGCCCGACGACGCGATCCTGGGGGAGGAGGGCGACGACCGGCCGGGCACCAGCGGGGTCCGCTGGGTCGTCGACCCGATCGACGGCACCGTCAACTACCTCTACGGCCTCCCCGACTGCGCCGTCTCGGTCGCGGTCGAGCACGACGGTGAGGTGGTGGCCGGAGCCGTGGTCGCGATCCCCACCGGGCTGGAGTACGCCGCCGCCCGCGGCTCCGGGGCCACCCGCGACGGGCAGGCCATCGGCGTACGCCCGCAGCCGCCACTGGCGGAGCGGCTGGTGCTCACGGGATTCGGCTACCAGCGCGAGGTCCGGGCCCACCAGGCGGCGTGCGTGGCGCGCCTGCTCCCCGAGGTCCGGGACATCCGCCGGATGGGCTCGTGCGCCCTCGACCTGTGTCATGTCGCGGAGGGCAGCGCGGACGCCTACGTCGAGGCCGGACCGCAGCCGTGGGACTACTCGGCAGCCGGTCTGGTGCTGCGCGAGGCGGGCGGGCGGTTCGACCTCCTGGACGGCAGCAGGACCTTCGCCCCACAGCCCACACGCAACGTCGTGGTGGGCGCGCCGGCGGATGGCTGGGACGACTTCGTGGCCGCTCTCGGAGCCGCTGGGTTCCTGTCCTGACACTTGTCAAGATTCGGGGAATAGCGAGGCGTGGCGCACTGTTCATGCGACACGTTGCGGACCGGCTCACCACGGAGCCGGTCCATGGTGCACAATCTGGCGCCGACGACGAGCACAAAGGTCTCAGCCCGCCGCGATCCGGCGCGCACGAGCCACAGCATGGGGAGAGGGATCCGATGGCCACCGACTACGACGCACCACGCAAGTCCGAGGAGGACCAGAGCGAGGAGAGCATCGAGGAGCTCAAGGCCCGACGCCACGACAAGAACTCCGGCAAGGTCGACGAGGACGAGGCCGAGGCCGCGGAGTCCTTCGAGCTCCCCGGCGCCGACCTCTCGCACGAAGAGCTCGCAGTCGAGGTCATGCCGCGTCAGGACGACGAGTTCACCTGCATGAGCTGCTTCCTGGTCCACCACCGCTCGCAGCTCGCTGATGAGAAGAAGCTCATCTGCCGCGACTGCATCTGAGCAGGCAGCACCCCGGTCGGGTCCGGCGCCCGTCCCTCGCACGAGGGCGGGCGCTGTGTCATGTCTCCGGGATCCCGCTAGGCGGCCCGGGAGGGGCGCAGGGTCGCCGCACGCACCTCGTCGAGGTGCTCCGACTCCGCGGCGAGCTGGTGGACCGCGGGATGGTCGTCGGGGACACCGAACACGGCTCGCTCGATGCGCTTGAGGTGCGGACTGGTCCGGTAGCGGATGTACGGGTCGCGCTTCGCGCGCGACCGGTCCCGTGCGACCAGGCTCTCCACCGTCGTCATGTCCCGTAGCGCCCGCGGCACCCACCACCCGGTCGCCCGGAGGTCGGCGTGCGCGGGGAACCGGCTGCCGCCGTGCTTGCACGCCCCGTCTCCCCGCATCGGGCGGACCGGCCTGCCGGTGTCCTCCTCCTCGAGCCTGACCCGCACCCGCGCCAGCCGCAGCATCCTCTCCATCACGTCGACACGTGGGCTGGTCCGTCCGGTCTCCCAACGCGCGACCACCGACTGCGACACGTCGAGCAGGGCGGCCAGTCCCCGCTGCGACACGTCGAGGATCCGCCGAATCCGGCGTACGAGACCGGGCACGCCGCCCGGGAACGGCCCCATCCACCACCACTCCCGCTCCGCGTCGGTCCAGTTGGCCACACAGTCCCACGGCGCCTTCTCCCTCATCCCGGCTCCATCTCCGCTCGGTCGCTTGTCGTACGCCCATCACAGGGGAGCGCGCCGACAGCCGACC
>CAZDAO010000137.1:5168-8771 GCA_964503015.1 uncultured Nocardioides sp.
CGCGTTCGGTCAGGGCGTCGGGACCGGGTCAGACCCAGCATTTTCGACAGAACCAGCGTTCCCGACGCGACGGTCGCTCGCACCCTCGGCTCTGGGGCGGCGAGCAGGCCGCGGGTCGGGGTCAGGACTGCGGGGCGGGCGCCTTGTCGGCGTCCTGGCCGTCCTTCTGGAGCTGCGGCGGCAGGTGGCCGGTCGACCTGGCGTAGTAGTGGGCGGCCCGGCGGGCGGCCAGCATGCGGGCCACACCGATGAGGGTTCCGCTGACGGCGGCCCACAGGACGGCCTCGCCGATGCTGACGTCGGGATCGGCGGGGTTGGCCGGGGGGTTCTTGCCCGTGGCCGCCCGCCAGGACGTGTTGAGCCCCTTCTTGGCCAGCGCCGCCGCGCCCACGGCGGCGACGAGCGAGAACGCCGAGTAGAACTTGCTGTTCGAGTCCGAAGAGGCCATGCCTGTCACCCTACCTAGCCGCTCAGCGGGCCCGGGACGCCTCTAGGGCTGAGACCAGACGGTCGGGCCGCTTGCAGCTGACCAGCCAGTACGGCGTGGGGTCGGCGGGGTCGGTGATGTCCACCTTCACGCCGCGCTTGAGGTAGGGGCGGAGCAGGAAGTAAGCCCGGGCGTCCGCGTCGACCCCCGCCTGACGGCGGAGGCCCTCGGCGTCGAGCGGGGCGACCTCGCCGACGTGCTCGAGCGGGATGTGGGCACGGCCCGCGCGGAAGTGGCCGTCCTCGACACCGACCCGGGCCCGGCCGTAACCCACGAACAGCGCCACCATGAGCGCGAGCGCGCCGAAGGTGACCGACCAGGCGACGACGCCGGGCGTGGCGGCCAGGACGGCCAGCCACAACGACGCCACGAGCATCGTGCCCTGCGCCCACCAGCGCAACGGGACGGTGAGGCGTTCGGCGTAGTCCACGGCGCAGAGCCTATAGATTCAGTCCTCGTGCCCGACCACGACCTCCACCCCTCAGCCGACCCCGGCGCCCCTCCGGCCCCGAGGACCGACCTCGACGTCGCCGTCGTCCGACTCGATCCCGACCTGCCGCTGCCGTCGTACGCCCACCCCGGAGACGCCGGCGCCGACCTGCACACCACCGTGGACGTGACGCTGGCGCCGGGGGAGCGGGCGCTCGTGCCGACCGGGATCTCGATCGCCCTCCCCGACGGGTTCGTCGCCCTCGTGCACCCCCGGTCGGGCCTCGCGGCCCGCCACGGCCTCTCGATCGTGAACACGCCCGGCACGGTCGACGCGGGCTACCGTGGTGAGATCAAGGTCCTCCTCATCAACCACGACCCGGTCGAGCCAGTCACCCTGAGCCGTGGCGACCGGATCGCCCAGCTGGTCATCCAGCGCTACGAGCGCGCCCGGTTCGTGGAGGTGGGGGTGCTCCCGGGGTCGGCCCGGGGCGACGGGGGCTACGGTTCTACAGGTACCGGTTCGCGTTCCTGATCCGGTCGTGACGAAGGAGTGTTGACGTGAGGTTCCGTCGCAAGTCGGACGAGGCCGCCCAGCCGGCCGACGAGACCGCCGCCGGTGGTAGCCGCGAGGCCACGCCCGAGGCGACCGACGAGAGGACCGAGGCGAGGACCGGTCCGTTCGACGTGTCGGAGGTCGAGGGAGACGGCGTCGAACGCGCCGACCTCGGTTCCGTGCTCGTGCCTGCCATCGCCGACCGGGAGCTGCGCCTCCAGGTCGACGAGAGCAGTGGCCAGGTCCGGGCCGTGATGCTCGCCGGCTCCGACGGCGCGTGCGAGTTCCAGGCCTTCGCAGCTCCCCGCAACGGCGACCTCTGGTCAGACGTGCGACCCCAGATCGCCGAGGACCTGACTCGTCGCGGCGGGCAGGCCACCGAGCGGGAGGGCCGCTGGGGCACCGAGCTGGTGTGCCAGATGCCGGTCCAGCGGCCGGACGGGACGACGGCGACCCAGCCGTCCCGGATCATCGGCATCAACGGCGACCGTTGGATGCTGCGCGCCTCCTTCCTCGGCCGCCCCGCGATCGACCCCGACGCCACCTCCGAGTGGGAGGACGCGCTCGCGCAGGTCGTCGTGCGTCGTGGCGACGCCGCCATGCCCGTCGGTGAGCCGCTCCCGGTGCAGCTGCCCGACGACGCCCGTCGAGTGAGGTGAGCGGTGGGCGAGAAGAGCAGGCTGCGCCAGGTCATCTCGAAGTGGGCCGACAGCCAGGACCAGCACCAGCGCGACCTGCGCCAGTCGCACGCCAGCACCGAGGCCATCGCGATCGCCGACGCCCCGGAGCGTGAGCACGTCGTGGTCAGCGGGGTGCTCCGCACCGTGACGCTGCGTCCGCGCGGCGGCGTGCCCGCGTTGGAGGCCGAGCTCGACGACGGGTCCGGGGTGATCACCGTCGTGTGGCTCGGCCGCCGGCAGATCACCGGCATCGACCCGGGGCGGTCGATCACGGTCG
Organism: uncultured Nocardioides sp.; assembly: GCA_964503015.1. Classification (GTDB taxonomy): domain Bacteria; phylum Actinomycetota; class Actinomycetes; order Propionibacteriales; family Nocardioidaceae; genus Nocardioides. Next base: position 7,598 of record CAZDAO010000137.1, read on the forward strand.
CCGGCTGCATCGGCCGGCAGGGCGGCGTGCCGCAGATGTTCAACCCGCGCTACGAGCTCCGCCCGTGACCGAGCAGACCCACAAGGTGGAGGCCGACACGGTCGAGGCCGTGGTGCGCCAGCAGCTCGCCAAGGCGCTGGGCGGGCGCCGCGGCATGGCCGAGGCCGCTGTGCCGACCATCCTCTTCACCGCGACGTGGCTGTCGTTGCGCGACCTCGACACCGCACTCACCGTGAGCATCGGCGCGGCCGTCGTCCTGCTGCTGGTGCGGTTGGTGCAGCGCTCGACCGTGCAGTTCGTCGTCAACGCGCTCTTCGGCATCGCCATCGGCTGGTACTTCGTCCACAGGTCCGCCGCCGCCGGGGGGTCCGAGCAGGACCAGGCGCTCGCCTACTTCCTGCCGGGCATCCTCTACAACGGCGGGTACGCCGTGGTGCTGGCGTTCACCTGCCTGATCGGCTGGCCGCTGGTCGGCTTCATGGTCGGCAGCATCACCGGCGACGCCACCGCATGGCACGCCGACCGCCAGGTGGTGAAGCTGTGCAGCCGCCTGACCTGGCTCCTGGTCGCCCCCTGCATCATCCGGGTCGCCGTGCAGGCGCCCATCTGGCTGGCCGGGTCCTCGGGCTCGATGGACCCCGACGCCGCCGTGGCGGCGCTGGGCGTGCTCAAGATCGCGCTCGGCTGGCCGCTGCAGCTCGCGGCGCTCGGCTCGATGGTCTGGCTGCTCTCGCGCAACAAGACCCCGGTCGTCACCGACCCCACGACCGCCTGAGGCTGCGGCGCGCGACGCGGCCGGGTTCGCTCAGCTGTGGTGCTGGCCGGGGGAGAGCAGCTGCTCCAGCTCGGCCTCCACCTCGGCCGGGACGACGAACAGCAGCTCGTCGCCCGACTCCAGCGGCTGCTCGGCCTCGGGCGTGTAGACCTGGCCGTCGCGCAGGATCGTGACCAGCGCGCAGTTCTCCGGGAACGGCACCAGCCCGGCCGGCGTACCGACGTAGGGGGAGTCGGCCGACAGCGTCAGCTCGACCAGGTTGGCGTTGCCCTGGCGGAAGGTGAACAGCCGGACCAGGTCGCCGACCGACACCGCCTCCTCCACCAGCGCGGACATGATGCGCGGGGTCGAGACGTTGACGTCGACACCCCAGGCCTCGGTGAACAGCCACTCGTTGTT
>CAZDAO010000138.1:0-8765 GCA_964503015.1 uncultured Nocardioides sp.
GCGCGACCGCTGGTGGCCATCTCGCGGACCATGGACTGTTGGGCGGCGTTGAGTGCGGGGGCGGTAGTCGTCTGCTCGGCCGTCGCGTTGGCAGAAGCAATGGCGATGGAGACCCGGACGGCGCTCACCGTGCGACCTCCTGTGCGACGCGCAGCAGCGAGGATGCGACGCTCTGCGTCCATCACGGCACGGGAGGTGTACTGCCGCGCTCCCGCGAGGCTGTAGACGCTCACCACTTCGTCGCGGAGGGCAAGGTGCTCTACGCGCTGGAGTCGATCGGGGATGGAGACACCCCGGGCAGCGGCCGTTCTCGCCTCGAGGAGGGGGTCGGCCTCTGCGAACGCGATCGAGTGCTCGTGAATCGCTCGGAGGACCACTCGGTCGACAACATCGGACAGGTCATCGCGCCGCACGCCTGCCGCGCGGGCTTGGCGTTGTGCCTCGGCTCGCAGGTGCCACACCTGCCAGGTCGCGCGGTCGTGGGCGACGCGGGTAACGACCCGTTCCGCAGTGTCGGACACCCACTCGTCGGTCAGTTCGGGACTGTCGTGACGGTGTCCTAGGCAACGGTCGACCATGTCCCGGACGGCTTCAAGACTCCCGAGGACCGCACCCGCTTCTTGCAGCCAGGCCGCGCGCTGATCGGCTTCGGCACGGGGTGCGTGCTTGGCCTGACGTGTCTGATCCCACGCCTGCTCGGCCAGGGTGACGGCTTCACCGTCGGTCGGCGGGCGACCGTGCCTGGCCTGGAATGCGGCGGCGAGCGCTCGTCGACGCGACTCGATATCACGGTGGCGCTTGGACCACGCTTGAGCCAGGCGTAGGTCGACGCCAGCGATCTCGCGTATGGACCTCTTGCCGTCGGGCTCCGGGTCGGGCGCCTGCCTGAGCTGTGCAGGCTGTCCGGGTTCTGCGCCGCCACGCTCCTCGAAACGCACACCCAACCGACCGATCAGCTCGGCCTCAAGCAAAGTGTTGTACATCTCGGCGAGGCTCACGTTCGCCTTGAACAGGACTCGACCGTCGACGGCGAGCCACCGACCGCTGCCGTCCTGGACCTTGTTGCTGAGCGCGACGTGGGTGTGGAGGTGGGGGTCGGACGAGCGGGCATCGCGGTGCGTGAAGATGCCGGCGATCAGCCCACGAGTGCGGACCTGCTGAAGCCCATCGCGTCCACGTCGGGTGAACAGCACCTCTTTCTCGAGCCACCTGAGAGTCGCCTCGACGGCTCCGTGGTGAGCGTCCTCGATCTGGTGAGCGACATCTGGATCCGCTAGCGCCCACAGCGTCGAGACGGACTTCACGGGTGCGAAGGTGAGGTCGTAGCCGGCCACCGCCGTGGTCTGCTGCCGAGTGGCCTTCGCCATGAACGAGCCGCGCTCTCGGTCGTCCAAGGGTGGGCGGCCGTGCTCGCGATCGAAGTGCTCATCGGCCAGCTGGGTACGGATATCGGCTCTGACGGCGGCCGGGACCGGCGTCCTCCAATGCCGGCCGCGGGCCAGGTTGAAGGCGACATATCGCTGCGCGGTCTCCCGGATGAACTCGGGCTGGTTGCCTAGGTAGCGCGCGAACACCCGGCCGAGCCGTGAGAGCTTCTTGGCCTCTTCAATGCTTGCGCCGTTCTCGTGGGCGACGTTCTCGACGTGCTCTGCGTTCGGGTGTCGTCCCTCACCGAACAGGTTGCGCATCTGCGCCTCAGTGACCTCCGAGCCCAGCTCGACATCGATGGCAGCCAGGCCGGTGCCGAACCATCGTCCAGGTGACTCGCCCTTCTCGGCGTAGTAGTCCGCCAGTCCTTGATGGCCTCGGTCAGTGGCATCGTGAGCGGCAACCTGCCTCGTGAGGTACGTATAGCCGTCGCCTGCCGTCAGCTTGTGCACGCCCATCACGCATCCGAGAGGCGTCGATCACGGACGGGTTTCGGACGTCACCCGCCCGCGCTCTTCCGACAATGCATAGGGTGCGAGGTACTTGGTGAGCGGTGCATGACAGTTGGAATCAGGGGAGCGACGCGAGTGCGCCGTCCGTTCTTCAAGGTCGGGTAGAGAACTACCTCTAACACGACGTGGTGCGACTTGCGGAAGCGGCGGACGCCGCTGCTGGCGAGCACGACATCGACGTGTTGTTCATCGCCTCCAATCACGGATCTCCGCGCTGTGAGCGAGTCCACCAGTCGACTGTCGTCCTGGCGCCGCACATGGATCTCATCGAGCCCGGCCCGGGCCTCGCGGGCGTGCTCCCCGAGTCGATCCATGCCGCCGGCCGTGGTTCGAGACCATCACCCGGATTGGTCGAAAGCGGCGAAACCAAGTGATGGCCTCGATTCAGCCTTGCCTGAACGTGGCAGAGGGTCCGGCGCGGGCGATCGCTCATCCGCAGATGCAATTGACTCGCGCCGTCAACGGCTAAGTCGGTATCGCCAACTAGGCTGCGCCTGTGCCCACGAGTGAGCGGCGACGCCCCACGGTGAAGGACGTGGCTGCCCAAGCGGGGGTAGCGCCGATGACGGTCTCATACACGTTCAATTACCCGCATCGTGTGGCCGAAGCCACCCGGAACCGAGTCCTGGCAGCCGCCTCGGACTTGGGCTACCGCCCTGATAGCACCGCGCGCGCCCTTCGCTCCGGGCGCACCCAGCAGCTGGGGGTGGTGGTGGGGGAGCACCTCTCCTACTTGTTCGATGACCCGGGTGCAGTGCAGTTTCTTGCCGGCGTCGCCGACGTCTGTGTGAGTAAGGATTTGGGCGTGGTGCTTATCCCCACCCGCGGTGACGTCGACGACGTCGACAGAGTGCTGGCCGCGCCGGTCGATGGCTACGTGCTGTGGACCACGGTCGCCGACGATCCAGTTCTTGCCGCCGTAGCGGAAAGTGGCCGCCCGGCCGCCATCCAAGGTGGCCCAAGGTACCCCGGGCTGGTTCGTGTCGGGGCCGACGATCGGGCAGCAGCGGCGGCAGTCGCAGCGGCTGCGCCGTTGGCTGGGGCGACGCCAGTCATCATCAGCTTTCCACTGGACCAACGACGCGTAGCCGGGATTCTCCGCGGTCGAGACCTTCCGGCCGACCTCTTGGATTCAGAATCGCTGCCGTTCCCTGTCACCGGGGCCCGCCTCGCTGGGTTCCGAGACGCACTGACCGCGGTTGGGCACGACTGGGACGACGTCCAGATCGCCGTGGTGGAACGCCATCAACGCAAGTTGGGTGAGGACGCCGCCGAAGCGCTGCTCGAAACGTTGGAGGACACCGGCCGAGTTGTGATGTTGACCATGAGTGATGAGCTGGCGCTCGGGGCTCGCGCGGCCGCGCGCCGCTCGTCGCTCACTGTCGCTTTGACCGGGTGGGACGGCTCAGTTGAAGCCATGTCAGCGGGGATATGGTCTGTGCGCGCCTCAATGCGCGAGCAAGGCCATGCGTGTGCAGAGGCAGCCGTGTCGGGTCGTCTCGAGAATCCAGAAATGGCTTGGACCGTAGTAGGACCTCCGGAACAGAAGGCTACGCATTCTTGACACAGTCAGGTGTATGCAACTTGCCGGCGTTTGCTGGCTGGCGCAGATGATTGGCACGCATCAGGGGCCAGATCGATGAGCAAGACTACGGGCCGGGTTGACGTGGAGTCGATGATCGCGAAGGCCCGACCGCAGTAAGGGCTGCGCAGGAACTGCAGTTCAAGTTCAAGTTGGACGAGTCCCCCGCAGTCACCGATCTCCTGGTCTGCAGGACCTCAAGGTTCCCCTCACCCACTCGGCTTCCTATCCAGACCGGGTTTGGGTTAGCCCGGCGTGCAAAAGTGCGTCTTGCCCCGTCTTGCCCCGTCGTCCCCGACTGCGCGCTGAGCACATGTAGTTCGAAGGGTCTCGGTGACTTGGACGAATGGGTCAGCTTGAGCCGCTGGTCGCCGGTGAGCCTGTTGACTGCGCAACCCAGCCGAGGGCGTTGGGCTTTAACTCAGCCTGAGTGCGCAGCGTCCAGAATGTGATCTACATCACACTTGGTGTTCCACAACAGCTCGGCTGCGCATATGCTGATGATCGTAACGTTACACATCCTTCTCGGGCCACCACTTCGCGCATGGCGTGGACGGCGTCGGACTCGCCAGTCGCCATGCTTTCCAAGGGAGAGGAAGAAGACGTGATCCGTTCACGCAACGCACGACGGGGCTTCGTGGCCACCGCTTCTCTGCTCAGCGTCGCCCTCATGCTGGCAGCCTGTGGCCGTGACGACAACAACAGGACGAGTGCTGGCGGCACGTCGCCAGGCGAAGGCAAGGCCGACTGTAGCCAGCTCACTCAGTTCGGTGATCTGAGCGGTAGCGAGGTCAACGTCTACTCCCCGATCGTGGCGCCAGAGGACAAGGCGTTCGTCGACAGTTTCGACCTCTTCACGCAGTGCACTGGCGCCGAGGTCAAGTATGAGGGGTCGAAGGAGTTCGAGGCGCAGCTCTTGGTGCGGGCGCAGAGCGGCAATCTCCCCGACGTTGCATTCCTCCCGCAGCCTGGTCTGCTCAAGACCCTCGTCACGCAAACGCAGACTGTTCAGGAGGCGCCTGAGGATGTTGTTGCCAACGTCGACGAGTGGTGGGGCGACGAATGGAAGAGTTACGGCACCGTCGACGGCACATTCTATGCCGCCCCGCTCGGTGCGAACGTCAAGTCGTTAGTCTGGTACTCGCCTCAGATGTTCAAGGAGAACGATTGGACCATTCCGCAGGCCTGGGACGAGATGATGGAGCTCTCTGACACCATTTCCGCCACGGGCATTAAGCCGTGGTGCGCGGGCTTCGAGTCTGGTGAGGCCAGCGGGTGGCCGGGCACTGACTGGCTCGAGGATGTGCTGCTGCGCACTGCGGGAGCGGACGTGTACGACGAGTGGGTCAACCACGAGATCCCCTTCAACGATCCTCAGGTTGTTGAGGCGCTCGACTTGGTCGGCGCGATCTTGAAGAACCCGGATTACGTCAACGGCGGAATCGGTGACGTCAAGTCGATCGCCACGACCGCCTTCCAGCAGGGCGGTCTGCCGATCCTAGAGGGCAAGTGCGCGATGCACCGCCAGGCGTCGCCCTACGCCTCGAACTTCCCAGCCGGCACCACCATCGCGGAGGACGGCGACGCTTTCGCCTTCTACCTCCCTCCGGTCGATCCGAGCGCGGGCAAGCCGGTCCTCGGCGGCGCCGAGTTCGTTGGCGCGTTCAACGACGAGCCTGCGACCGCGGCCTTCCAGACCTACGCATCGAGCGATGTCTGGGCGAATGAGAAAGCGAAGGTCACTCCGAACGGCGGCTGGGTGACTGCGAACAAGGGCTTGGACCCTGAGAATCTCGTCAGCCCGATCGACAGGCTTTCTGCGCAGATCTTGGCCGATCCCAACGCTGTCTTCCGTCTGGACGGGTCGGACTTGATGCCGTCTGAGGTAGGCGCGAACAGCTTCTGGCGGCAAATGGTGGCCTGGATCACCGATCAGGACACCGAGACCACCCTCGACAACGTCGAAGACTCCTGGCCGAACAGCTGACGCCAACGCGACGGTCGCCGGGTCGGCACTTGCCGACCCGGCCAGTCCCTCCGCTCGCCGGCCTGATGGTGGTCGGTTCCATCTCTTCATGCCTTTGGAGGACGCATGTCGACAGCCGAGAAGGTAGTCCAGGCGGTGATCCTCATCGCCCTGTTCTTCGCAGTGGTGGCTGTGATCCTGCTGTTGACCTCCAAGATCCGGTCGCGGGTTGGTGAGCTCGTTCAGGCAGGCTCGTTCTTGCTGCCGGCGCTCGTGTTGCTTGGCGTCGGCTTGTTGTATCCGGCGATCTCTACGGTCCGCCTGTCCTTCCGCAACAACTTCGACGTCTTATGGGTCGGGCTGGACAACTACCGCGCGATCTTTACTGAGCCGGATCTCGTGCGCGTCCTAGTGAATACTGCGCTCTGGGTGGTTAGCGCGCCGATCGTCGCGACGTTCGTGGGTCTGGTCTACGCCGTCTTGGTGGACCGGTCGCGATTCGAGAAGGTAGCTAAGGCGCTGATCTTCTTGCCGATGGCGATCTCGCTTGTCGGCGCATCACTGATCTGGAAGTTCGTCTACGACAACAACACCGGCATCCTAAACGCCGTCACCGACGCTCTTGGGTTGGGCCGGCACCAATGGCTGCTCAACGCCCCGGGCAACACTCTGTTCCTCATCGTGATCCTGATCTGGGTGCAGGCCGGGTTCGCCACCGTCGTGCTCTCGGCCTCGATCAAGGCCATCCCGTCCGACATCGTTGATGCGGCGCGGCTAGACGGAGCGCACGGCATCAAGATGTTCCGTGCCATCACCGTCCCGTGCATCCGACCAACGCTCATTGTCGTGCTGACCGCGATCACCATCACGACGCTGAAGGTGTTCGACATCGTGCGGACGGTTACGGGCGGCAACTTCAAGACCAGCGTGCTGGCCTACGAGTTTTACGTGCAGAGCTTCCGGTCCGCCAACCAGGGGCTGGGCGCCGCGCTCGCCGTCTTGATCTTCGCGCTGGTCATGCCGGTAGTCATTTACAACGTCCGTCAGGTGAGGAAGGTGGCCCGATGAGGCACGCTCCGAATGCGTGTTCCCCGCGGGCTGCGTTCGTTCGGGACACAACAGCGAGGCGACTGCTGAAATGACCGTCATCGACGTCTCACTCAAGAAGATCGACGCGGCGGCTGAGTCAAGCCGCAAGGACGTCAGCAACCGGTGGGCCTCAGTTGGGGCCCTACTGATCGCGATCCTTTGGACCATCCCCACCGCAGGTCTGCTGGTCACCTCGTTCCGGCCCGAGAGCGAAATCAACACCTCTGGATGGTGGACCGTCCTGACCGACGCATCCTTCACGCTGGACAACTACAAAGCGGTCCTCGGCAGTGGCTCTCAGTACAGCCTGACCGACTACGTCGTGAACTCCATCGTCATCACGATCCCGTCCGTCATCATCCCGATCAGCATCGCCACCATGGCGGCGTACGCCTTCGCCTGGATGCGCTTCCCCCTGAAGAACACGCTCTTCATCTTGGTCTTCGCGCTCCAGATCGTGCCCATCCAAGTGGCTCTCATCCCGCTGCTGTCGCTGTACGTCGATCTAGGACTGGCCGGCAACGACGCACCGGGCGGCGGGTTCTACACGATCTGGCTCTCAAACTCCGTGTTCGCGCTACCGCTCGCGATCTACCTGCTTCACAACTTCATGCTCGAGATTCCGGTCGAGCTGGTCGAGTCGGCCCGGATCGACGGCGCTGGACACGCGCAGATCTTCGCCCGCCTGATCGTCCCTCTGATGACCCCGGCGATCGCAGCGTTCGCGATCCTGCAGTTCCTGTGGGTCTGGAACGACCTGCTGGTCGCGCTCGTCTTTGGCGGCGGCAGCCTCGATGTATCACCGCTCACCGTCGCTCTAGCGAACTTGTCGGGCACACGCGGCGCCGACTGGTACCTCCTTTCGGCCGGCGCCTTCGTTTCGCTCATCATTCCGCTGGCCGTGTTCCTCTCGTTGCAGCGGTTCTTCGTGCGCGGTCTTCTGGCTGGCTCTGTGAAGGGCTGAAGCGACGATCGGCGTCGACGATGCGGTCAATCCTGCGCTGCCCTGCATTTCGGCGGATCACCCGCATGTTTGGCCCAGACACGAGGGGGCGGCCGCGGGACGGCCGGAAGCAGGGCACCGTTGACACTCAGGACCGTGTGTGTAACGTTACGAATGGCCGCCACATGAGCGCGCCGTCACCGGAGAGGGGCGTCCTGATGAACAATATCGACGACACGCCGGAACGAGTCGTGAGTTCGCGATCGCAAGTGCGGGTGCCTCTCATGAGGCCGGTATCGTGATGATGAGTGCCAGCTGCGTGGGGTGCTACCCGGCCGCTGCGGCAGTTCCGGTACTAATGGCTGTGGGCATCTCAGTAGCCCTTCTGAGCCTTGCCCCCCTCGGCTGGCCCGCCGCTCTCATGTCCGCCATGGTGCTCGGGACTGGAGCCCTACTTAGTCTGCAGGTGGCACGCCGTCTGGCCCAGGTCGAGCGCTGAGGCCTTGTTCCATTCCCTGACGTCACTTGCGCCACCGTTCGGCCCTTGTGGGAAATGACTGGCGTCCTTTGCCGCAACGCGGAACTTGGCCATTCATCGTTCGCTCGGCGCCTGACTTCCGACCGATGTCGTGCGTCGGCGCCGGCGTCTTCTTGGCGCATCTACGCGCCATACCAGTCAGAATCACCTCGAGCGACCGGCAAGCCTCGGGTGCGGCATCCACGACTGACCGCCGCGATGCCTGGCAATACCGCGCCCGACTTCGGTCAAGTCCGGTGACGTGGTGTACGACGGGTGATCCCTCGTCGTTGGTCGTTGGTCGTCAGGCCGTGATGGCTTGAAGGGCTGGTTCGTTCACCTCCTCGTCGGTGGTGGTGTCGACGGCCTGTGATCGGGCGAGGACGTCGAGTCCGAGGTAGCGGCGCCCTTCGGCCCATTCGTCGTGCTGCTCGGCGAGGACGGCGCCGACGAGCCGGATGACGGATGTGCGGTCGGGGAAGATCCCGACGACGTCGGTGCGTCGGCGGATCTCGCGGTTGAGGCGCTCGTTGGGGTTGTTCGACCAGACCTGACGCCAAATCTCCTTCGGGAACGCGGTGAAGGCGAGGATGTCGTCGCGGGCGCCGTCGAGGTGGTCAGCCACGGCAGGGAGCTTCTCGGCCAGCGCGTCGACGACGCGGTCGAACTGGGCGTGGACCGCCTCAGCGTCGGGCTGGTCGTAGATCGAGTGCAACAGAGCCTTGACC
>CAZDAO010000139.1:0-8642 GCA_964503015.1 uncultured Nocardioides sp.
GCCCGTCGACCGCTTCGTGTCCGGCGTCGACGCCAACCAGGCCTTCACCATGGTCCACACCTACGACGACCGGCTGGTCCACACCCTCGTCCCGCTCGAACGGGGCGTCGAGGTCAGCCACGTCGGGTCCGACATCGCCGGGGCCCTCGAGACCGCGCCCCTGGAGCAGGCCTTCGAGCTGGCCTCGTCCAAGACCTCGCAGTTCAACAACTGACGCCACCCGGATCCACAGAGGACCCCACCCATGCGACTCCTGCTGATGCGCCACGGCCAGACGCACGCCAACGTGTCCGGCGAGCTCGACACCGCGCACCCCGGGCTCGACCTGACCGACCTCGGCCGCGCCCAGGCGGCGGCCGCGGCGCGGGTGCTGGCCGAGGAGCGGATCGACGCGATCTACGTCTCGAGCCGGGTGCGCACCCACCAGACCGCCCAGCCCGCCGCGGACGACCGGGGGCTCACGCCGGTGCAGCTCGAGGGGCTGGAGGAGATCCAGGCCGGCGACTTCGAGATGCGCAGCGACCACGACGCGGTCGCCGGCTACATCGGCAGCGTGGCGACCTGGCTGGAGGGCGACCTCACCCACCGGATGCCGGGCGCCGAGACCGGCGAGGAGTTCCTCGCGCGCTACGACCGTGCCGTGCGCGAGATCGTCGCCGCCGGTCACGACGCGGCGCTCGTCGTGAGCCACGGCGCCGCCCTCCGGACGTGGATCTCGACCCGGATGGAGCCGCACCCCGACGCCCCACCGGCCACGCAGCCGCTGCACAACACCGCCCTCGTCGTGCTCGAGGGCGACTTCGACGCCGGGTGGCAGATGGTCTCCTGGCAGGGCCACCCGGTCGGCGGCGAGCTCCTCGAGGACCCGACCGCCGAGGACCCCACCGGCGACCTGGACTCCGACGGGGACGGCGAGATCGGCTGACCCGACTCAGACCCCCTCGGTGCCGATACCCGGGTGCACGAACGGCCGGCCCGCCTTCATCTGCTCGATCGAGCCGGGGTGGACCCGGTCGAGGTGGGCAAGCCCGCGGCGCCGGTAGCGGAGGATCTGCACGACGCCGAAGACCCAGAAGAGGTACTGCACCGACAACGCGAGCTTGAAGTCGCCGAGCGTGTAGGCGGCCATGCCCCCCGGCTCGACGAGGTCGAGCACGACGCCGATCAGGCCCATGGTCAGCAGCGAGGCGGTGAAGCCGCCGACGTTGACGAGCCCGTTGGCACGACCGGCCTCGTGCGGGGGCGTGAACGAGCGGGCGAGGTCGAAGGCCACCATCGCCGCCGGTCCGCCGCTGGCGGTGGCGAAGGTCATCACGACGACCAGCCACACCGGCGCCGGCCCGGGCCACAGCAGCACGGCCGTCCACGGCACCACCATCGCGACGACGACGCCGATGACGATGAACGAGCGGTAGTACGGCAGCCGGGCGACGAGCCGCGCCAGCCCCAGCCCGCTCACGACGGTCCACGCGGTCATCGCCATCAGCAGGGTGCTGGCGGAGGCGGTGCTCCAGCCGAGGCCCCGGACGAGGAACGGGTAGCCCCACAACAGCGCGAAGACGGTGGCGGAGAACTGCGAGGTGAAGTGCGACCACATGCCCAGGCGCGTGCCGGGGTTGCCCCACACCGTGCGCACCGACTGCGCGAGCGCCCCGAGCTTGATGGCGACGACGTCGTCGCGTCGGTAGGGCGAGTCCTTCACCAGGGCGAGGACCGCGACGAGCAGCACGACCCCGACGCTGGAGCTGAGCGCGAAGGTGCGGGTCCAGCCGAGCTCGTGCAGGAGGTACGACAGCGGGCCGGCGGCGGCGATCGCGCCCAGCTGCCCGGACAGCCCGGTGAGCTGGGTGACCATCGGCGCCTGGCGGACCAGGAACCAGACGGTGACCAGGCGGATGACGCTGACGAAGACCATCGCGTCACCCGCGCCGACCACCGCCCGTGCCGCGACGGCCGCGGGGAAGGACGCCGAGAACGCGAAGGCGAGCTGGCCGGCCGTCATCAGGACGAGCCCGGCGATCAGCATCGCGCGCGAGCCGTAGCGGTCGAGCAGCACGCCCACCGGCACCTGCATGCCGGCGTAGACCACCAGCTGGAGGACGGTGAAGGTGGCCAGGCTGGTGGCGTTGATGTGGAAGCGGTCGGCCGCGATGATGCCGGCGACCCCCAGCGAGCTGCGGTGGAACACCGCGAGGACGTAGACCGCGAGCGCGACGAGCCAGATCACCCACGCCCGGCGCCTGCCGATGTCGTGGACCTGCTCGGCGCTCACTCGGCGGGCGCTCCGGCCTGCCGGGCCACCGCGGCGGCGAGCTCGGCACGGTCGGGCGGGTCGGCTCCCGGGCGGGACACGGTGACCGCGGCGCCGGCGGCAGCGGTGCGTACGGCGGCGTGCACGTCGTCGTCGGACAGCGCCTCCAGCGCGCGGGCGCTCTCCGCGCCGGCGATCCCCAGGCCGACCAGCGCGTCGATCAGCACGGCGCTGAACGTGTCGCCGGCGCCGACGGTGTCGGCGACCGCGACCGGCACCCCGGGGACCTCCAGGACGCTGCCACCCGACCGCACCGCGACGGCGCCCTCGCCGCCGCGGGTGACGACGACCAGCCCCGGTCCCATGGTCGCCCATCGGGCGGCCGTGTCGACGGGGTCGCGGTCGGGGTGCAGCCAGTGCAGGTCCTCGTCGCTGACCTTCACCACGTGGGACAGGCCCACCAGCTCCTCGACGCGCGCCACCGGCCCGGTGCGCTCGGGCGTGATCGCCGGACGGGCGTTCGGGTCGAGGGAGACGAGGGCGGTGTCGCGGTGTCGCCGCACCGCCTCGAGCACGACGTCGGCGCCGGGCGAGAGCACCGTCGCGATCGAGCCCACGTGCAGCACGTCGCACTCCTCGTGCGGCACCTCGCGCAGCTCCCAGTCGAGGTCGAAGACGTAGCTCGCGGCACCGGACTCGTCGAGGGTGACCACGGCGCTTGAGGTGCGTCCGCTGCCCGTCGCGCCGGCGAGCACCCGGACGTTGCTGGCCTCGAGCCACTGGCGGACCATCGCACCGCGCTGGTCGTCGCCGAGCAGCGTCACCAGGCGGACGTCGCGCTCGAGGCGGCCGAGGGTGATCGCCACGTTGGCCGGGCTGCCGCCGGGCAGGTCGCGCGGCTCGCCGGCCGCATCGGGCACGACGTCGACGAGGGCCTCGCCGACGACCAGGACGCGGGGAGCTGGGACCGTCACGGCGTCCATCATCCTCCTCCCCCGCCACGCTGCGACACGGCCACCGCGGTCGCGAGACTCGGCGCCAGCGGGAGCCGCGGCAGCAACGTGGCCTGGACCGCGTGGTAGAGGTCGGGCTTCCCCGGCCACACCGCCGCCTTCGGCTGGTTGGCCGGGTCCAGCTCGTGGTGCCACGAGCCCCGCTCGAGGTCCCGGACATGTGCGTCGACGTAGGCCCACCACTCGGCGTACCTCTCGCCGAAGCGCGCCTCACCCGTACGCCGGTGCAGGGCGGCCGCGGCGGCGATGCCCTCGGCGGCGACCCAGTGGAACCGGTCGCGCACCACCGGCGCACCGGTCCAGTCCGTCGTGTAGACGAACCCGGGTGCGCCGTCGGCGTGCCAGCCGTCGGCGACCGCCCGGTCGAAGAGCAGCCGTGAGGTGTCGAGCAGCCCGGGTGGCGCCGCGTCGCCCAGCGTCGCCTCGACGTGCAGCAGCAGGCGCGACCACTCCAGTCCGTGCCCCGGCGTGGCGCCGTACGGCTTGAACGGGTCGTCGGGCCGGTCCCGGTTGAGCTCGAGGTCCACCGACCAGTCGGGACCGAAGTGCTCCGGCAGGCGGCCGTCGTGGGCGGCGGCGAGCTCGACGGCGAAGGCGGCGAGCCGCGCTGCCCGGTCGTGCCAGACGGGGTCGCCGGTCACGTCGCCGACGGCGAGCACCGCCTCGAGGGAGTGCATGGTCGCGTTGAGCCCGCGGTAGGGCTCGGGAGCCGACCACGCGCGGTCCCACGCGTCGTACACCCGGCCGGTCGCGTCGTCCCAGAAGTGCCGCGAGAACACCGCGGTCGCCTCCGCCAGCAGGTCGTCGGCGCCGGGCAGGCCGGCGACCACCGCGGTCGAGGCGGCCAGCGCCACGAAGGCGTGGTCGTAGCAGGACTTCGCGGTCCCCTCGGCGGGCGCGCCGTCGGCGGCCACGGCGTGGAACCACCCGCCGTGCTCGCGGTCGTGCAGCGTCGTCCGCAGGCCCGCCAGGGCAGCGGTCGCGATCGAGGCACTGCCCTCGACACCCAGCAGCGCGCCCAGGCCGAACACGTGGACCGTCCTGCTGGTGATCCACGTGTGGACCGGCCGCGAGAGGTCGGGGGCACCGTCGTCGTCGAGCCACGCGGCTCCACCGGCGGGGTGCACGACGCGACGGCCGAAGGAGAGGAGGCGGCGGCACTCCGCGTCCAGCCACTCGTCGCTCGGTCCGGGGCTGCTCGGTCCGGGGGTGCTCGGCCCGGGGCTGCTCGGTTCGCTCACGCCGGCAGTCAACCAGCGGGGGCCCGGACGCACGAGACCCCCGCACGTCTGCGCGGGGGTCTGGCGACTGGACACGTCCAGTGGCAGGTAGAGGATTCGAACCTCTGTAGGCAATGCCGGCTGATTTACAGTCAGCTCCCTTTGGCCGCTCGGGCAACCTGCCGGGGCGTGCGGAACAATAGCAAGGCACGGACTTCACCACGAATCGCCGGGGCACCCGGCCGGGGCCCCTCACGGCCCCGACCAGGGCCCCACAAGGAGGCACAGAATGGCTGACTCGAGCTTCGACATCGTGAGCAAGCTGGACCGCCAGGAGGTCGACAACGCGCTGAGCCAGGCGGCCCGCGAGATCGCCACCCGCTTCGACTTCAAGGGCACCGGCGCCAGCATCGAGTGGAAGGGCGAGAAGGCGATCGAGATCACCGCCTCCGCCGACGACCGGGCCAGCGCCGTGCTCAGCGTCTTCCAGGACAAGCTGATCAAGCGCAACCAGAGCCTGAAGATCCTCGACGCCTCCGAGCCGCGCCAGTCGGGCCAGGTCTCCAAGATCGACATCACGCTCAAGGAGGGCATCACCTCCGAGGACGCCAAGAAGATCTCGAAGCTGATCCGCGACGAGGGCCCCAAGGGCGTCAAGGCGCAGGTGCAGGGCGAGGAGCTGCGCGTGTCGTCGAAGAAGCGCGACGACCTCCAGGCCGTCCAGCAGCTGGTGAAGGCGCAGGACTACGACTTCGCGGTGCAGTTCACCAACTACCGCTGAGCCGGCACCGGCCGCCGCCGGGCCGCACGGCGCTCAGGTCGCCAGCACCGTCCGCAGGAAGTGGACGGCCGCGACCGGGTCGTGGGGCAGGTGGTGGGCGTGCAGCTGCTCGGCCACGCCCTGGGTCGCGCCGCGACCGGCCACGAACACCGGGTGCTCGACGGACAGCCGGCTGATGGCCGCCGCCTCGGCGGTCAGGGCGGTGTCGCGCGTGGACGCGAGCACCACGGCGTCGGCGTTGGCCGCGCGGGCCGCCGCGACGATCGCGGGCATCGGGGTGTCGGCGCCCAGGAAGCGCGTGCGGGCGCCGTTCTCGCCGAGCAGCAGGGAGAAGCAGAGCAGCACCAGGTCGTGCCGCTCCCCCGGCGGGCAGGCCAGCAGCACGACCGGGCCACCGGTGGTCTCCGCGTCGCGCGGGCGGCCGGTGTAGGCCCACAGCCAGCGGCGCAGCAGGTTGCTCACGAAGTGCTCGTGGGCGACCGAGAGCCGGCCCTCCTCCCACCGGTCGCCGAGCTCGGCGAGGAACGGCAGGACGACCTGCATGACGGCCTCGCCGAGGTCGCGCTCCCAGAGCAGGCGGGCCAGGGTGTCGTCGGCGATCTCCCCGTCGAAGGTCTCCACCGCCGCCCAGAGCCGCTCGGTGGAGGCCTGCGTCTCCTCGGTCACCGTGATCACAGGTGAACGCTAGTCCGTCGACGCAACCCACGGCAGCGACTTGGGGGTGAGGCGGAGCTCAGCCGGCCACCGCCATGGACGGTACGACGGCCGCGCCCGGCGCCGCGGTGACCCACACGGTGTCGCCCTCGCCGAGGGCCAGGCTGCGGGCCTCCGCGCGCGAGAGCACCACGTGGACGTCGTCCCCGGCGACGGTCAGCACGTTGAGCCGCACCTCGAAGCCGACCTTGAGCAGGCGCGAGATGGTGCCCTCGGTCGCCCCGGCCAGGACCGGCGTCGTCGAGACGTCCACGTCGTGGGGGCGCAGCGCGACGCCGCCGAGGTGGGTGACGTCGCCGAGGAACGACATCACGAAGTCGTTGGCCGGGGTCTCGTAGAGCTCGTCGGGCGTGCCGACCTGCTCCACGCGTCCCTCGTTGATGACCACGATCTCGTCGGCGACCTCCATCGCCTCCTCCTGGTCGTGGGTCACGAACACGGTGGTGACGTGGACGTCGTCGTGCAGCCGGCGCAGCCAGTCGCGCAGCTCCTTGCGGACCTTGGCGTCGAGGGCGCCGAAGGGCTCGTCGAGCAGCAGCACGCTCGGCTCGACCGCGAGGGCCCGGGCGAGGGCCATGCGCTGCCGCTGGCCGCCGGAGAGCTGGGCGGGGAGCCGGTGGGCGAACTGCGAGAGGTGCACGAGCTCGAGCAGCTCCTGCACCCGGTGCGCGATCTCGTCCTTGGGCCGCTTGCGGATCTCGAGGCCGAAGGCGACGTTCTTGGCGACCGTCATGTGCTTGAAGACCGCGTAGTGCTGGAAGACGAAGCCGACGTTGCGCTTCTGCGCGGGCAGGTGGGTCGCCTCGACGCCCTCGATGGTGACCGCGCCGCTGTCGGCCGTCTCGAGCCCGGCGATGATGCGCAGCAGGGTGGACTTGCCGCCGCCGCTCGGCCCGAGGAGGGCGGTCAGCTGGCCGGTCGGGATGGTGACGTTGACGTCGTCCAGCGCCACGAAGTCGCCGAACGTCTTGTTCAGGCCGGACACTTCGATGCTCATTCGGTGGAGCCTTTCAGGAATGATTCTTGGGACGGATGATCGCGACGACGACGATGCAGGCGACGGACACCATCGCGAGCAGGAAGGCCGTCGCGTAGGCGCCCTGCTGGTCGAAGTTGAGGTACTTCTCCTCGACGGCGAGCGTCGCCGTACGGGTCTGGCCGAGGACGTTGCCGGAGACGACCTTGACCGCCCCGAACTCGCCGAGCGAGCGCGCCAGGGTCAGCACGACGCCGTAGACGATGCCCCACTTGATGGACGGGAGGGTGATGCGCCAGAAGCGCTGGAGGCTGCTCGCGCCCAGGCTCTGCGCCGCCTGCTCCTGCTCGGTGCCGACCTCCTCGAGCACCGGCACGATCTCGCGGATCATCAGGGGCAGCGCCACGAAGGTGGTCGCCATGATGATGCCCGGCGTCGAGAAGATGACCTGGAGTCCCATGCCGAGCAACGTCGGGCCGAACCAGCCGTTGCGACCGCCGTACACGAGCACGAGCGCGAGGCCGACGACGATCGGCGAGACCGACAGCGGGATGTCGAGCAGCGCGTTGAGCACCCTCTTGCCGGGGAACTCGTAGCGCACGAGGAGCAGCGAGATCCCGACCCCGAACACGGTGTTGATCACGACCGACCACACCGCGACGTACGCGCTGAGCTGGAGCGCCACCATCATGTCGGGGTCCTCCAGCAGCGACCGGATGGACGAGAAGCCGTCGTCGAAGGTGTTCGTCACGACCAGGGACACCGGCCACGCCACCAGGAAGAAGACGTAGGCGGCGGCGATGGTGCGCAGGACGTACGTCGTGGGGGTCCTGCGGACCCGGGCCGGGCGGCGGCGCGTCTCGACGAGCAGCGGCTCGGCCTCTGCGTGGACCAGTGTGTCAGCCACGTGCCGCCACCCGCCCCTGGATCACGTCGAGGAGCAGGATGACTGCGAGCGAGATCGCCAGCAGCACCGTCGCGACGGCGGCGGCCGCCGGGACGTTGTCGTTCTCGATGCTGCTGAGGATGCGCACGGAGGTGACCTCGGTCTTGAAGGGCAGGTTGCCGGAGAGCAGCACGAGCGAGCCGTACTCGCTGACGCCGCGGGCGAAGGAGAGGGCCGCTCCTGCTGCGATGGCGGGCGCCAGGCTGGGCAGGAGGATGCGCCGGAAGGTGGTGAACCGGCTGGCGCCGAGCGAGGCGGCCGCCTCCTCGACGTCGCGGTCGAGCTCCTCGAGCACCGGCTGCACCATCCGGACGATGAAGGGCAACGTGACGAACAGGAACGCCAGGAAGACCGCGACGCGGGTGTTGGCGACGTCCACGCCCAGCGGGCTGTCCTGCCCGTAGAGCGAGAGCAGCACCAGGCCGGCGACGACCGTCGGCAGCGCGAAGGGGATGTCGATCATCACCTCGAGCACCGACTTGCCCCAGAAGCGGTCGCGGACCAGGACCCATGCGATGAGCGGGCCCGTCACGACGTTGACGAGCGTGACGCCGAGGGCGGTGAGGACGGTGAGCCGGATCGCGGCAGCCGTCTGACCGTTGGTGATGGTCGACCAGAAGACGTCCCAACCGCCGTCGACCGCGGTGACGACCACGGCCGCGAGGGGGATCAGGACCAGCGCGCTGAACCAGATCATGGCGATGCCGAGCCCGAGACCCGACGAGCGCGTGAGCGTGGAAC
>CAZDAO010000140.1:0-8642 GCA_964503015.1 uncultured Nocardioides sp.
GGGCGTCGAGCCGCTCGAGGCTGAGGCCGAGGTGGGCGCCGCGCTTGGTGCCGGCGACGGCGTGCACCTCGTCGATGATCACCGTGTCGACGCCGCGCAGCGTCTCGCGCGCCTGGCTGGTCAGCATCAGGAAGAGCGACTCGGGCGTGGTGATGAGGATGTCGGGCGGCGTGGTGCCGAGCTTGCGCCGGTCGGCCGGGCTGGTGTCGCCCGACCGCAGCCCGACGGTGACGTCCGGGACGGTGGTCTCGAGCCGCTCGGCGGTGTTGCGGATGCCGGTGAGCGGGGCGCGGAGGTTGCGCTCGACGTCGACGCCGAGCGCCTTGAGCGGGGAGATGTACAGGACGCGGGTGCGCGTGGACTTGTCGTCGGGACGCTCGCTGCTGAGCAGCCGGTCGATGGCGTGGAGGAAGGCGCTGAGCGTCTTGCCGCTGCCGGTCGGCGCGACGACGAGCGCGTGCTTGCCAGCCGCGATGGCTTCCCACGCACCGTCCTGGGCGGGCGTCGGGCTAGCGAAGGATGCCTCGAACCACGCGCGCGTGGGCGCGCTGAAGCGGTCGAGGGCGGTCATGCCCTGCAGTCTTCCATTCGCGTACGACAGTGACCCCGCCCCTGCGGGCGAGCGGGGGCCTCACGTCCGCCTGCTGAACCGGACGCTTCCGTCGGTCCCAGTGGTGGAGCTCGCTCCAGGCGTCGGGCCCCACTCGCTCTGCGGGACGCAGCGGTTTCGGAGAAGCGGTGGCGCGGCAGCGTGACTAGCGTCGGCGGCACACCACCGAAGGGGATCACGATGAGCTACCAGGCATACCTCGACGCGATCGAGAAGAAGACCGGCAAGACACCTGAGGAGCTGTTGGGGGAGGCCGCTGCGCGCGGGTTCACCCCGCAGAGCAAGGCGGGCGACTTCGTGGCATGGCTCAAGGACGACTACGACGTCGGCCGGGGCCATGCGATGGCGCTGTTCGGTGTGCTCAAGAACGGGGCGACGATCAGTGACAAGCACCTCAACAGCGGCACCACCCACTCCGACGCCTCCACCGAGCTGCGCCTGGACGGCGTCGACCGGCGCTGACAGGCGTCGCCGGGCCGCGAACGCCCTCGGTCGGAAGCTGTCCGATGCCGGGACTCTGTGAGGCGAGGCGCCTGCGCTCGGAGGATCAGGCCGACAGTGTGTCCCGGGTCGGAGCTCCCTCTCGGCGAGGCTGTCGAGGTCAGGGGAAGGTCAGGGTTGTCCTGGATGCGCCGTCACCTCCGGCGCGCCGACGATGGGGTGCATGGACGCGCACGGCATCGTGAGGGTCTCGGAGGCGGAGCGGGAGCCGGTCATCGAGCGGCTCAAGTCGGCGTACGCCGTCGGCCGCATCCCGCTGGCGGAGCTCGAGGCGCGGCTGCACCGTGCGATGACGGTCCCGACCCGGGGCGAGCTCGCCGCGGTCGAGGCCGACCTCGTGCCTCGGCGGGCCGCGCCGCAGCCGCGGGTCACGCGCCCGCCGGTCATCACCGGCGGTGAGCGTCTGGCCTCCGCGGCGGCCCACGCGAGCGGCATCGTTCCCGTGCTGCCGCTGCCGTTCCTCGTCGTCGCGACGATGAGGACGCAGTCGCCCTACGTCCGCCACCACACGGTCTCGGCGCTCAACTTCCAGCTGGCGCTGTTCCTGCTCGTGCTGGTCACCTTCGGGATCGGCGCCATCGTCTACTCCCTCGCCTGGGTCCTCGCCCTCGCGGGCTCGACCGTCGCGCTCACCGGCAACCCGTTCCGCTATCCGGTCGTCCCGCGCCTCGTGAAGTGAGTCGCAGCCGTGGCGGCCGACAGGTACGGAGCCGCGACGGCGCGCGTCGCGCCCAGGCCTCGACGCTCGCACATCCCGGGGTTGCTGCCCCCAGGCAGGGCCAGGACGAGCCGACCCACAACTCCCTGACGGGATGGTGCGTCACACTGCTGAGGACCCGCAGACGTACGCCGACCACCCGGAGGAGAGCCATGCGACGCATGCCCATCACTGTCTCGCTGATCGCCCTGGCACCGTTCGGCGTCGTGGGCCTGGCCGCCGGTCCCGCGGCGGCCGAGACGACCTGTGACGGCAAGGTGCCCACGATCGTCGTCGTCCCCGGCGAGGCGACCACCGGTACGCCCGGTGACGACGTCATCCTCGGCAGCTTCGCCCAGGACCGGATCTACGGGGGCGCCGGCAACGACACCATCTGCGGGTTCGGCAACGCCGACACGCTGGTCGGCGGGCCCGGTGACGACCGGCTGTTCGGTGGCCTCGACGACTTCTACGTCCCCGACGACGGCTACGCCGGCGACATCCTGGTGCCGGGTCCGGGCAACGACCACGTCGACCTGGGCGACGACCCTGCGTCGGCGACGGTCGACGAGGTGGATCGGCCGGCGCGCTACGACAAGGTCGTCTACGAGGACGCGCCGGGCCCGGTCGCCGTGGACCTCTCGGCCGGGACGGCGTCCGGAGAGGGCACCGACACCATCGCGGTGCCGGCCTTCTCCGGTGGGATCGTGGGCTCGGCGTACGACGACGTGCTGACGGGGACGGACGGGCCGGACCGCATCGACGGCGGGTCCGGCGACGACCGCATCCGTGGGCTCGGCGGCAACGACGAGCTGGAGCCCGGACGGGGCGACGACGTCGTGCGCGGCGGTGACGGCGACGACTTCATCATCTCGCCGGACAAGGGGCGCGACCGGCTCTACGGCGACGGCGGTGACGACGGGGTGCAGGGTCACGGGCCTGGGGCCGCCATCGGCGGCGGTGACGGTGACGACTTCCTCTACGCCCGCCTCGGCGCCACGGTCCACGGCGGACGGGGCAACGACGAGATCGAGGTGGACCTCAGCCGCAGGACGCGGATCGAGGTGGACGCCGGCGGCGGCCGACGCGACATCGTCCGGCTGCGGGCGCCGAAGTCCGACTTCCCGCGGGGCTCGACGTACGTCGTCGACGTGCCGCGCAGGCGCGTGACGGTCGGCGGCACGAAGCGTGCGCGCTACGAGGGCGTCGAGGACCTCAGGTTCTCCGGGCGTCCCGGCCGCCTGACCTACCTGGGTGGCGGCGGGCGCGACCGCCTGTCGGTGAGCGGTGGCATCCAGGTGAAGGCGTACGGCCGCCGCGGGGCCGACATCCTCGTGGGCGGGGCGCGCGACGACCTCCTCGACGGTGGTCCCGGTCGCGACCAGCTCGTCGGCGGCGCGGGACGCGACCGGTGCCTCAACGGTGAGCAGCTACGTCAGTGCGAGGTGCGCCGCTGACCAGTGGTGGGGACAGGTCGACACAGTGCCCTTCGACCTCGCAGGTGGCGCGTGGACGGCGACCGGCCGGCTTCGGTCGGACGTTCGAGTCACCGCGCCGGATCGCACGAAGCGCATCGCGGAGAACCGCGTACCTGGCAATGGTTGACGCGCTGATCCAGAGAGCTGCGATGGAGATCCTCAGCACGAATGCAGGAGCGGGATTGGCGACTGGACGACCGCCGGTGTTGCGTGGTCATGCCTCATGAGGTGCGGGATCCAGGTGCCTGGCGTGCTTGCCTCCGACGCGCTACCGGTTTGCGGCGTATCCGACACCGATTTCGTAGATCTTGTTGTGGGACTGTTCGGCGTTGTCGCCGAGTCCACCGAACACCGGCACGACCCCTGGCGGGTTGGCAGTCGGAAGTGCGCGGAGGTAGGCGTAGGACATGTGTAGCCATCGCACTCGGGGTCCCGAGCCTTCAGAGATGCGACCGTCTGCGCCGTCCTTGGACTTGACCGAGCTGACGAGGTCAGGAGCAACAGCGCCTGCGAGTCCGGATGGGCTGTAGACCATCACCATGCGGCGTCCTTCGCGGCGCAACCAGTTGACCCAGGTGCGCACGGCTGGGCTGTTGGGGCTCGGGATGCCGATACCGCCTGGCGACGCCACACCGTCGATGACCCACAAGTTGGTCCAGTTCTCGTCGCAGTACGGGTTCCTACCGCCCCACAGCGGTTCGGGAAAGTCTTTCGGGAACGGCGGGCGATTGAGGTTTCGGGCGAGGGAGAGCGTCGGTACCACGCCCGCGCTGTGGCAGACGACGGTGGTCAGCGTTCGGCGAGGCACGCCGAGAGGTGGGGAAATGGGGCGGTTGCCGGTCAAGGTTGTCCCAGAGGAGGTGAACCGCAAACGTCTGCTGCCGGCCGAGGTCGGCAGCGTGAGCTTGTGCGCGAAGAGGAATCTGAGCACTTCGGCGACCAGGCGACCCATGCCGTCGGGATGGTCGAATGGCTGTCGCAGTGGCCCGCCGGCAATCAGCGGGGGAGAAGGCGTAATGACGATCGGGCCATTGGGCCCGGTGAAGATGTCGCGTCTAGCGGCGTACAGCTGGTGGACGATCTTGTACTGACCGAGGCAACGATTGGCTGGCAGTTCCACATACGCCTGACGGGAGTCCCGCAACTTCGCCGTCGAGGTCTTCTCATCCAAGCCCGGTGGGAGCGCTACGCACCCGTACGGATACGCGCCGGTGAATGGGAGGCGATCAGGCGGGTAGTAGGGCGTTCGGGTGTTCGGTGTCACTTGGACGACGACCGGAGGGGCCGTACCGGTGAATGAGTGAGGCGCCCAGACGCCGATCAGGTGCCGAAGGGCGTCTGGTCGGCCGGTGACGTCGCCGTACTCAAGCACGAGCCAGTTCCCTCGCTCTGCAAGCCTGATCTTCTCCTCGTTCCACTTGAACCGATTCCACCCGGGATCGTTGGGGTCACCGGACGCTGGGGTGGCCAGGGTTCGGACGACATCATCGCCGGCGAGGTTGATGGTGCGGTAGCCGCGTTCGTTGGCGAGCACGCCGGCCGGCTGGAAGAAGGGCCCGACGCTCATGTCGTCGGGGAGCATCACGGTTGGGGCAAGACGGATTCGGCCCAGCGGGATGGTGAGGGTGACCTCGCTCCCTGTCGTAGTGACGAGACAGGCGGGGGATGACGACTCCCAGCGTGAGTCCGCGGACCAGAAGGTGAGTACTTGACGCTCGTCAAGGTATTGCGGGGCTGAGGCGCTTACGTCGACTTGGATGAAGCCTGTGAAGAGTGCGATCCGGGCCGGCGCGGCCTGCGTCGGGTGTTCTACGCGTTGCTCGGCCCCGCGGCGAACGGTCACGGTGACCTGGGAGCCGGGAATGCTCGCGCCGACAGCATTCTGCACGATGACAGTGATCAAGGTCGGGTCGCTCATCGTGCTCTCCCCACCACGATCGGTCAGTCGTCCTCGGTGGCATACTCCATGGCGACCACTTGGTCGGTCGGGAGGATCTCGGTCCACTGGCTGAATACCTGGAAGGGTTTCTCGCCGAACTTGATGCCGGCTCCCAATGGGTCGAATCCAGCTGCGAACACTGTTTCGGTGGGCAGGGCCACCTTCTGATTGGGGCCGACATCGTCGCTGATCGGAACGGGTTGCAGGGACTCTTGATGCTGGGCGGCGATCTTGTCGGCGATGAGGAGTAGAACTTGCTCGATGGTCTTGTCCTTGTACTCCTCCGGGTCGGAGGAGGAGTCGAATGGGTAGGGCTCCATGAGTCCGTCGCCGCCCGCAACCTCGGGGCGACGCAGCCAGGTGATCGCGTCACGTTCGCGACCGGGCCGAATTGGTAGTACGGCTTTGACCCATGGTGAGTTGAGGAATGCGTTTCGGTTGGCGTCTCCATCGAGCTGGATGAGCCATCCCAACGAGGCGCCCATGGGAGCTGGCACCGTTTCCTCGGTGATCAGATAGTGCTGCTGATGCGGGCGATATCTGCCGATCGAGGGACCGAGGTCGACAATGGTCGACGGCACGAGAGGCGACTGATTGTTCATCGACGGGAGCCGTTGGAATCGCGGGCGCCACCAGTCAGGGGCGACGAAGTAGAGCATGGCGTCGACGTCGAAGAAGTAGCGGATGAGTTCGGAGGCGACGTGATAGTCCTCGTCGTTCCAGGTGCTGTCCTTGCCATACAGGCGTGAGATCACCGCGCGGAAGATGATGGATCGCTCCTCCTCGCGCAGGTCTTCGGGATTGCGGGTGCGGACCTGACCAGCGAGCTTGAGCCGTTTGCGCAGGGTCGTGTAGAAAGCAGCTTCCTTGCGTGCGTCAACTTCGGCGTCGTACACGGTCTTGGCGGCGGCGTTGGCGTCGTCGACGGCCTTCACTGCCTCAGGAGTGGGCGCGTACACCACGGTCACTTCGAACGGGATTTGGTGCTTGCCACCGAAGTTGGCGTGCGTGAGGCGGATGGAGAAGGAGTTCTTTGCCGGGTTCGGGTTCGGCTGCAGGTTTGGGTTCTCGGTCTCGAACTTGACTTGGGCTCCGCGGAAGTCGACGCGGGTGATCGAGGCGAGCACCGTCCCGGTGGGAGCCGGCGGGAGCTGGAAGTCGAACTTGAACTGAATGATGTCATCGGTACCCACGTCGGGTACGAAGATCCCGTGGTCGCCGTGATCGCTGGACAGCGTGTAGGTGTTCTCTGCCTCGTCGTCTGCGCCCTGATAGAGGATGAACGGAATCGAGAACTGGAAGACCTTCTCCTGGTTTCCCGGTCGTGGGATCTGGTCGGGAGGTTTCACCGGGTCCAGCGCGTCCGCGGTCTCGTGCACGAACTCACCCAGCCGAAGCGGGTCACCGGGCTTGTCCACAAACATCTGCCAGCACAACTGTTGACCAAGGTCTTGAACTTGCACAGTGACCCGACGCATCTTGCGGCTGAGCTCGTAGCTCACAAGCTTCTTGGTGGTGTTCTGCAGCACGTAGCGACGGCTTGAAGTGTCGGTGGTCTCGGTGACCGTCCTGAATGTCGTCTTGTAGTCCTGGCGAACCTCGCTGGAGAGCTTCGAACTCTGTTCCCGCATGTGCTTGTGGGTGTCCTCCTGAGCCTGTTTGCGTGAGTTGTCCAGGTTGAACGACGCGCTTCCACTGGCCTGGAACACGGACCCCAGGCCCCCGCTAGCAGCCGTTGAGACACCGAGTTTCATGTCGTTGGCATTCTCGATCTTGACCGCGTTCGAGAGCTCGTCCTGTTCCTTTGCCTCCGACTCGCTCCTCGTGATGACCGATGTCGACTGTTCCACGCTGCGTTCGACCAGAGTGCGACGAGTGTTGACTTCGACCAGTTCAACGGTGCCACCCGGGCTCAGCCAGACGTGTCCTACCGGGGGACCGACGAAGGTGTCCATCTCGAAGAAGTACTCGCGGAAGCGGTGCAACAGTCCGATCGGAGAGAGGAAGAGTGCTTGAGATGGGTTCTGTTGAGCGAACCACTCGATGGCTGCCATAGCCCGCTGCCAGGGCGCCATCGCGGGCGCGAACAGCAGGTCGGCTGCGCCCGGTGCTCTGTGCTCGAGGGTCTTGAGCAGAGCGGCAGTGGTCGCCTCGACGGCAGCGTCAGTCGCCGACGGATGGCCTGCGGCGGCGGACACCTCTCCTGTCCCGCCGCCGGAAGAGCCGACCACTCCGTCGGAGGTTCCCGTGAAGCTCCCGCTTGCAACCGCGGTGGTGGCGGAGCGCAGGGCTGCCACGACCTCGGTCGTGATCTCGGCGAGCGGCGAGTCCTCCCCCGATCGGAGCATTTCGCCAACGGCGTCCTCGTCACCGATTCGGGAGATCAAGGCTCGTCCGACCTGAGTGTGGGTGCGGTCAGTTCGGCGCGGTCCCACCGCTTGGTCGTGCAGGATGATCGGCCCTGACTCGCTGGTGCCGAACACCTCGGCGGCCAGGCTCACCGCCTTGTTGAACCGGAGCGCAACGCCGTCCGACAGCCGTTCTCCGTTGATCCGGCTGCGCCACCCGATGAGCGGCTGGTACACGCCAAACGGTTCGCTGGCGTAGGGAAACGTGCCTTTCGCCGTGCGCGGCTTCTTGGGTTTGACCGGGTGAGTGTTGCCGCCTTCCTCTCCTTCCGACGTGCCCGGCAAGGGCGGAATGATCAGCCGCTGACCAACGAGGATCAGGTTGGGATTGGGTATCCGATTCGCTTGGGCAATCAGTGGATACAAAGTCCCGTCGCCGTAGAATCGCACGGCCAGGTCCCACAACGTGTCTCCGGCAACCACTCGATGTCGGCGGGAGCCCTCGGGCGCCTCGAGTGGCTCGGGCCGTGGCGGGATGACAAGCTCCTGGCCCACGCTGATGACGTTTGGGTTGGAGACCTTGTTCGCCTGGGCGATCAGCGGATACATGCTCCCGTCGCCGTAGAACTTCACCGCGAGGTCCCACAGGGTGTCTCCGGCGACGACGGTGTGATGGGTGGCCATGGCACCTCCCGCGCTGACGGCCCGAACCGAAAGTCCGCATCTTGCATTCAACGCCTGCAGAACCGATCCCGCCATCGGTGGTCCAGACCGACCCATCCGATCTGTAGCGAGATGTGGCGCAGAGCCGGGCTGCGCCCACCCCTACTGCTCGAACCTCCGGAACGCGCGCCCCTGCGCACCCGACAGCTCGGCAGTCCTCCGCGAGAGCTCCGTGACGTCGGCATCGCGAAGGCTGGTCAGCTGGTGGGGGTCGCGCTCGAGGTCGTAGAGCTCCCACTCGCCGGTGCCGGCGTGCTCGATGTAGGCGCGCGAGCCCTCGCGCAGCAGGGTCCAGTCGAGGTTGGTGTTCTCGATGATCAGGCGGCGCCGCCAGGCGGACCAGTCG
>CAZDAO010000141.1:0-2903 GCA_964503015.1 uncultured Nocardioides sp.
GGGCCCGCTCGCACCTCAACCACCGGGTGGACGCACCTCGACCGCCGCGCCTGTCAGTCGCCCGAGGCGGCCCGCACCGATCCGATCGGGCGGGTCGCCTTCTGCGTGGGGCGCACCACGCCCCACACGCGTTCCAGCGCGGCCTCGACCTCGTCCTTCCAGGAGAGGGCCGTGCGCAGCTCCATCCGCATCCGCGGGGTCGTCGGGTGCGCGCGCTGGGTCTTGAAGCCCACGCTGCCGAGGAAGTCCGCCGGCAGCACGCAGCTGTCGGCATGCCCGCGGGTGTCGCCGTACGCCTCGATCGCCGTGTGCCCTCGCTCGACGAGGTCCGCAGCCATCGCCTGGACGAGGAGGCGCCCGAGTCCCCCGCCACGCATCGACGGCTCGACCCACGCGGTCGCCGCGAGGATCGCGTCGGGTGACGTGGGCGCCGTGGGGAGTGCCGCTGCACCGGGGAGGCGGGCGGCGGGCGCATAGACGATGTGCCCGACCGTCCGGCCGTCGACACAGACGACACGGCCGCACGACCCCCAGTCGCGCAGGACGCCGGAGAGCCAGTTCTCCTTCTCCGCGATCCGCTCCGCCTCGTCGAGGCGGGCCCGATCGACGGGAGCGAGCTCCCAGAAGACGCACGCACGGACCGGCTCGGCCAGCTCCGCGAGGTGGTCGACCGTCAGGCGTGCGGTCTTGCGGGACACGTGTTCGATGCTAGGCCACGACGCACGCCCGCGGCCCTCCCGCGCCAGCACTGAGGCGAGACGGGGCGTCGCCGGGGTGGCGGGGCCTGCGAGGATGGGTGGGTGCGCCAGATCCGACAGAGCAAGAAGCTGCAGGGCGTCCGCTACGACGTACGGGGGCCGATCCTCGTCGAGGCCCATCGCCTGGAGGCCGAGGGCCACCGGATCCTCAAGCTCAACATCGGCAACACCGCGCCGTTCGGCTTCGAGGCACCCGAGCAGATCCTCGCCGACATGGTGCACCACCTCCCCCAGTCCCAGGGGTACGCCGACTCCCAGGGCATCTGGTCGGCCCGGACCGCGGTCATGCACTACTACCAGTCCCGAGGGCTGCGCGACGTCGGGGTGGAGGACGTCTTCATCGGCAACGGTGTCTCCGAGCTGATCTCGATGGTGCTGCAGGCCTTCGTCGACGACGGCAACGAGATCCTGGTGCCCGCTCCCGACTACCCGCTCTGGACCGGGGCGGTGACCCTCGCCGGCGGCATCCCCGTGCACTACCGCTGCGACGAGGACGACGACTGGAACCCCGACCTCGCCGACATCGAGTCCAAGATCACCGAGAACACCCACGCGCTGGTGATCATCAACCCGAACAACCCGACGGGCGCGGTCTACAGCGAGGAGACCGTCAAGGGCCTCGTCGACATCGCGCGCCGCCACCAGCTCGTGGTGATGGCCGACGAGATCTACGAGAAGATCCTCTTCGAGGACGCCGAGCACCACCACGCGGCCACCTTCGGCGGCAACGACGTGCTCTGCCTGACGTTCTCCGGCCTCTCCAAGGCCTACCGGGTCTGCGGCTACCGCGCCGGCTGGGTGATGATCTCGGGACCCAAGGAGCTGGCGACCGCCTTCCTCGAGGGCCTGACGCTGATCGCGAACATGCGCATGTGCGCCAACGTGCCGGCCCAGCACGCGATCCAGACCGCCCTCGGCGGCTACCAGTCGGTCGAGGAGCTGATCGGGCCGGGAGGCCGCTTCTACGAGCAGTCGATGCTCGCCCATCGCCTGCTCAACGAGATCCCCGGCGTCTCCAACGTGAAGCCGCGCGGAGCGCTCTACTGCTTCCCCCGTCTCGACCCGGCGGTCTACCCGATCGAGGACGACCAGGAGTTCGTCATCGACCTCCTGCGCACGAAGAAGATCCTCGTCACCCACGGAACCGGCTTCAACTGGCCCGCACCCGACCACTTCCGGCTCGTGACGCTCCCGGAGGCGAGCGTGCTCGAGGAGGCGATCGGGCGGATCGCGGACTTCCTCGCCACCCGTCGCTGACCCGTCGCCGGCCCGCCTGCCCACCCGGGCGCCGCCCCGGGTGCCGGGCGTCACGCGACCCATGTCTGGTGGGTTGCCCGGTCCCGTCCCTAGGCTTCGCCCCATGCGCGACGTGACCTACCCCCCGATCATCTGGACCGCGCTCGCGGGCTTCAAGGCGCTGGGCCACACGTTCCAGATGAGCGGGACCGAGAACGTCCCGCGCAGCGGTGGGGTGCTGCTCGCCTACAACCACATCAGCTACCTCGACTTCATCTACGGCGGCTTCGCGGCCCACCCCTCACGCCGCCTGGTGCGCTTCATGGCCAAGCGCGAGCTGTTCGACCACAAGGTCTCCGGCCCGCTCATGCGCTCGCTGCACCACATCGAGGTCGACCGCGGCGAGGGGGTGGCCAGCTTCCACACCGCCATCGACTACCTGCGGCAGGGCGAGGCGGTCGGGATCTTCCCCGAGGCGACGATCTCACGCGCCATGGAGCTCAAGGAGCTCAAGACCGGTGCCGTCCGCATCGCTGCGGCAGCCGGCGTACCCCTCGTGCCGGTGATCCTCTGGGGCACGCAGCGGATGATGACCAAGGACCACCCCCGCGACTTCTCCCGTGGCAAGACCATCGCGATCACCGTCGGCGAGGCGATGCACCCCACGGGAGACGACCCGGTCGGTGACACCGCCGAGCTGCGCCGCCGGATGAGCGCCATGCTGGCCGACACCGTGGCCGCCTACCCAGCCGCCGAGCAGCCGCCCGGCTCGTGGTGGGTGCCGGCCTCCATGGGCGGCACGGCGCCGACCCTCGAGGAGGCCGTTGCCCTCGACGCCGCCGAGAAGCGTGAGCGTGCCCGCAGGCGCGCGGAGAAGCGCGCGAAGCGACAGGGCGACAAGTAGATCTG
>CAZDAO010000141.1:3003-8618 GCA_964503015.1 uncultured Nocardioides sp.
CGGTCGTCGCGGTTGCGGGGGTCCATGATGTCGACGATGCGGCGCAGGTCGTCCAGGCTCGCGAACTCGACGGTGATCTTGCCCTTGGCCTTGCCGAGGTCGACCTTGACGCGGGTCTCGAGCCGGTCGGAGAGACGGTCCGCGAGCTCCGAGAGCCCGGGGGCCACCGGCTTCCTGCGGACGACCCTGGGGGCCTGGTCCTCCGCCACGCCCATGGAGACGATCTCCTCCAGGCCGCGCACGGAGATGCCCTCGGCGGTCACGCGGGCGGCCAGCTTGTCCTGCAGCCCGGCATCCTCGACCGTGAGGAGCGCTCGGGCGTGGCCGGCCGACAGCACGCCGGCCGCGACGCGACGCTGGACGGCCGGCGAGAGCTTGAGCAGCCGCAGGGTGTTGGAGATCTGGGGCCGCGACCGGCCGATGCGCTGGGCGAGCTCCTCGTGGGTGCACCCGAAGTCCTCCAGCAGCTGACCGTACGCCGCCGCCTCCTCCAGCGGGTTGAGCTGCGAGCGGTGCAGGTTCTCCAGCAGGGCGTCGCGGAGCATGTCGGTGTCGTCGGTCTCGCGGACGATCGCCGGGATCGTGTCGCGGCCGGCCTCCTGCGAGGCGCGCCAGCGGCGCTCTCCCATGATCAGCTCGTAGGCGTCCTCACCCGTCCTGCGCACGACCACGGGCTGGAGCAGGCCCACCTCGCGGATTGAGTGGACCAGCTCCGCGAGCGCCTCCTCCTCGAACAGCTGCCGCGGCTGGCGCGCGTTCGGACGCACCTGGGTGATCGGCAGCTCCGCGAAGTAGGCGCCTGCCACGGTGCCGGCGAGCTGGGTGCCGTCGCCGGCCTCCGCGCCGTCGACCGGCGCAGACGTGAGGCTCCCGTTCGACGTGGTGCCCGCAGGCGGTGCACCCTCAGCCAGATCGGCCACCTGCGTCGCTGACGGCTGGGTGGGGGCGGTGGGGATCAGCGACCCCAGGCCGCGGCCGAGTCCACGACGGGGAGGGTTGGCGTTCATGCGGGGTCCTCGTGACGGGGGTGGGTGGAGCCGGTCGACGGAGCGGACCAGTGCGGGTCGCTCATGCCGGCGCTCCCTTGCTGGCGATCTCCCGGGCCGCCTCCAGGTAGGAGAGCGCGCCCGCCGAAGCGGGATCGTAGGTCATCACGGTCTGGCCGTACGACGGCGCCTCCGAGACCCGCACGGACCGCGGCACGGCCGTCTTGAGGACCTGGTCGCCGAAGTGGCCGCGCACCTCGTCAGCGACGCCCGCAGCCAGGCGGGTCCGGGCGTCGTACATGGTGAGGAGGATGGTGGACACCACCAGCCGGGGGTTGAGGTGCTGGCGCACCATCTCCACGGTCTCGAGCAGCTGGCCGAGGCCCTCGAGGGCGTAGTACTCCGCCTGGATCGGGATGAACATCTCCCGGCCGGCGACGAGCGCGTTGAGGGTCAGCAGGCCGAGCGACGGGGGACAGTCCACGAACACGTAGTCGAACCGCTCCTCGCCGACCTCCGCTGCGGAGCCGACGTGGGGGTGGGCGGCGATCGCCTTGGCCAGCCTCTGCTCGCGGGCGACCACACTCACCAGCTCGATCTCGGCACCTGCGAGGTCGATGGTGGCTGGGACGACCCAGAGTCCAGGGAGGTCGGGGCACTCCGTCATGACCTCGACCAGAGGCTGGCCGTCGACCAGCATGTCGTACGTCGACGGCACGCCCCGGTGGTGCTCGACGCTCA
Source organism: uncultured Nocardioides sp. (assembly GCA_964503015.1). Taxonomy (GTDB): domain Bacteria; phylum Actinomycetota; class Actinomycetes; order Propionibacteriales; family Nocardioidaceae; genus Nocardioides. The sequence goes on from CAZDAO010000141.1 coordinate 4,731, forward strand.
ACGCCGTCGACGCGTTGCCTTGGGGATCGAGATCGATGACGAGCACCTTCTGACCGAGCTGGGCCAGACCGGCAGCGACGTTGACGGTGGACGTCGTCTTGCCGACGCCACCCTTCTGGTTCGCCACCACGAAGACCCTGGTCGCGTCGGGCCGGGGCACCCCCTGGCGCCGCAACCCACCACTCCGGGCGAGGACCGAGTGTTGCGCGGCCTGGGCGAGCGGGGTCGCGTGGTCCGTGAAGTCCGGACCGTCGTCGGCGATGTCCGCGGCCGTACGCACCTGCCACACAGGTCGTGTTTCACGTGAAACACCGTCACTGCCGGTTTCACGTGAAACATCCGCAACCTGTGGAGGAACGGGGTCTACCTGTGGAGAACCCCGCTCAACACGCGGGGCGGGCTCGGTGGAAAACTTTTCGGCGGCATCGGCGGCGACACGCCCGTCCGCGTTCTCGGTGGGACCCTGGGTCACCTCAGACACCTCTCACTGTGCTGCACGCCGATCGCGCTTCTTCCGCGTCGGGCGGCGCTTCGACTCACGGGCAAGGGGCCAACCTATCCGCGATGGGTCGGCCCAGGGGACCCGGACCACCGTCGTGGGCGGGTCGACCACACCGATACCCACCTCGAACACCTCCGGAACCCCGCAGCGCCAGGTGTGGAGGAACGCTGCCGCGTCCTCGATCTCCTCGCGCACCGATCGGCCCTTCATCGCCACCAGGGCACCCGAGGGAGCGACGAGCGGCATGGACCAGCCCAGCAGACGTTCCAACGGCGCGACGGCCCGGGAGGTCACGACGTCGAACGTCGCAGACCCGTGCAGGTCCTCCGCACGTCCCCGGACCACCGTCACCTGGCTCAGCCCGAGCTCGCCCACCACCTCATCGAGGAACGTCGTGCGCCGCAGCAACGGCTCGACGAGCGTCACCCGCAGATCCGGACGGGCGATCGCCAGGACCAGGCCGGGCAGCCCGGCCCCTGTGCCGATGTCGCAGACCGACGCGCGCTCGGGGACCGCCTCGGACAGAGCGGCAGAGTTCAGCACGTGGCGCTCCCAGAGACGCGGAGCCTCCCGGGGACCGATCAGTCCGCGGAGCACACCCTCCGTCGCCAGGAGGTCGGTGTAGCGGACCGCCAGCTCCTGGCGGTCGGACGCGAACACCCTCCGGGCCACCTCGGGCACGGAGGGTGTTTCACGTGAAACGTCGTCGCTCACGCCGGGAGGATCACCACGTGGCGCTTGGGCTCGGCGCCCTCGGACTCGGACGTGAGGCCGGCAGCCGCGACCTCGTCGTGGACGACCTTGCGCTCGAACGCGCTCATCGGCTCGAGGGACAGCGGCTCCCCGGTCTCCTTCACCTCGGCGATCGACTCCTCAGCGAGCGCCACGAGCCGCTTGCGCTGCTCGGCGCGGTGGCCGCCGACGTCGAGCATGAGGCGCGAGCGCTCCCCGGTCTCGCGGTACACCGCAAGACGCGTGAGCTCCTGCAGGGCTTCGAGGACCTCGCCGTTGCGGCCGACGAGCAGGCTCAGGTCGGCGCCGCCGATCTGCACGCTGGCCCGGTCGCCCTCGACGTCCATGTCCAGGTCGCCGTCCAGGTCGGCGATGTCGAGCAGCTCCTCGAGGTAGTCCGCCGCGATGTCGCCCTCGTGCTCGAGTCGCTGGATCTTGGTGGGACGGGACGCCGTGGCCCCCTCCGCGTCCTCGGCGACCTCGGTCGCACCCTCGGCCTCGACGGCCCCACCATCGGTCAACTGCTCACTCACGTGTGTCTCCTGCTTCTCGTTGCGTCGGCGGCACCGCGCAGGGCCCGCCGCTGAAGATCTGGGTCAGCGCTTCTTCTTCTTGTTGCGCTGTGCCTTGGTCTGGCGCTGCGGCTGCTGGCGGGGCGGCTTCGGCTGCTCCTCGACCACCTCGACCGGCTCGTCCACAGGCTGCCCGGCCGGGACCTTGCCCTTGGCGCGGTCGCGCTCCTCCTTGGCCTTGGCAGCCGGGGTGCCGGGGGCGGGGTTGTTGCGGATCACGTAGAACTGCTGACCCATGGTCCACAGGTTCGAGGTGGTCCAGTAGAAGAGGACGCCGACGGGGAAGGCGATGCCGCCGACGGCGAAGACGACCGGCAGGACGTAGAGGAGCATCTTCTGCTGCTGGGCGTAGGGCCCGGAGAGTGCGTCGGCCGGCATGTTCTTGCTCATCAGCTGCCGCTGGGTGAGGAACGTCGTCGCCGTCATGGCGAGCACCAGGAGCGCCGCCAGCACCCGCACGCCGATGTCGTCGGTGTTGAGGAACGTGTCGGAGATCTTGGCGCCGAGGAACACCGCGTCGCCGAACTGGGTGTTGAGCTCCTCCGTCATCAGCCCGCGCTCGTGCGACGGGTCCTTCGCGGCCTGGTCGATGAGCCGGAACAGCGCGAGGAAGATCGGCATCTGCAGCAGGATCGGCAGGCAGGACGCGAACGGGTTGGTGCCCGAGTCCTTGTAGAGCTTCATCGTCTCCTGTGCGAGACGCTCCCGGTCATGGCCGTACTTCTTCTGCAGCTCGCGCACCTTGGGCTGGATGAGCTGCATGTTGCGGCTGGACTTGATCTGCTTGACGAACAGAGGGATCAGGGCCATGCGGATGACGAGGGTCAGCCCGATGATCGACAACACCCAGGCGACACCGGAGGCCTCACCGAACAGCCCGCCGAACAGCTTGTGGAACCCCACGAGCACGGCCGAGATGACGTAGTAGAGCGGGGCCATGATCGCGCCGCCGATGGCGCCGAAGAAGTCGAGCACTCATGCTCCTCGAGTTGCGGGTGGCTGGGAAGAAGACGGCTCCCGGGCCGAGGTGGCGCGGGAGGGGACCGGGTCGTAGCCGCCGGCGGCCCACGGGTGGCACCGGGCGATGCGGCGGACGGACAGCCAGGTGCCGCGCACCGCGCCGTGCTCGGTGATCGCCTCGAGGGCGTACGCCGAGCAGGTGGGGTGGTAGCGGCACACCTGGCCGTAGAGCGGACTGATCGCGAACCGCCAGGCACGGATGAACGCGATGAGGACGTGCTTCATGACCGGCTCACGCGCTCGAGCGTACGGTCGAGGTCCGCACCCAGCGTCGCGTACGACGCGTCGGCAGCAGCAGGAAGCGCACGGACCACGAGTGCAGCACGACCCGGAAGCTCCTCCAGTCGTCGGAGGCGCTCCCGGGTCAGGTGCCGAAGTCGTCTCTTCACACGATTGCGTGTGACGGCGTTGCCCACGGCCTTGCTGACCGTGAAGCCCACCTGGGGAGGACCGGGCGCAGCGTCGGGGTCACACCCGAGGTGGACCACCAGCGTCGTCGAGCCGGCCCGTCGCCCGCCCCGCACAGCGCGGCGGAAGCCGTCGCTGTCGGTCAGGCGGTTGACGGTGGAGAGCACGGCGGGGTGCCGTGAGCCCTGGCCGTCAGACGGCCAGGCTCTTGCGGCCCTTGCGGCGGCGGCTGGACAGGATGGCGCGACCGGCGCGGGTCCGCATGCGCAGACGGAAGCCGTGCACCTTGTGACGGCGACGGTTGTTCGGCTGGTACGTACGCTTGCTCACGGCTATTTCTCCGAAGGTTTCGAGGGATGTCCACTCCACTGCGAGGTCGGTGCAAGGCCTGTTCAGGCGACTTCGGCCGGCACCGCCCACCCACGCGGCCGCCTGGTGGCGGATCGTGGACATGCGGCACCCGTCGACACGGAGCGACCGGCCAACGGTACGCGGTCGGGAAAGAGAGGGTCAAACCCGCGAGCGCCCCCTCCCGGGCGGCCTGTGGATGACGTCTTGCCCGAGGCGTCGCCCGGTTGTTACGTTCCACGTCTCCGCGGTCTGTGAAAACCACGGTTCGTCCAGGGTCCGCAGCGCGCTGTGACCCGGGTCACA
>CAZDAO010000142.1:0-8541 GCA_964503015.1 uncultured Nocardioides sp.
GCGCAACGTCCTCGCCGTCATGCCGAAGGGCAACTCCGAGAAGGTCGCCGCCGCGATCCGCACGATCTTCGCCCAGCCCGACGCCGAGCACGTCCACGAGCAGTTCGAGGTCATCGCCACCATGCTCGGCAAGCAGCTGCCCAAGGTCGAGCAGATGCTCCGCGACGCCCACGACGACCTGCTCGCGTTCACCGGGTTCCCGGTGTCGCACTGGAAGAAGGTCTGGTCGACCAACCCGCTCGAGCGGCTCAACAAGGAGGTCAAACGCCGCACCGACGTCGTTGGCGTCTTCCCCAACCCCGCCGCCCTGCTCCGACTCGCCGGCGCGGTGCTCGTCGAGGCCCACGACGAGTGGCAGGTCACCGCCGAGCGCCGCTACCTCTCCGAACACTCCATGGCCCAGCTCGCCAAGAAGACCACTGAAGAGACCCAGGAGGTGGCCAAACCCGAACTCATGACGGCATGATCAGATCACTGACCCGCACGGTGTCGAGAACTCCACCACTCAGCGGGACGTCACCACGACGAGGGATCACCCGTCGTACACCACGTCACCGGACTTGACCCGTCTTCGTAGCGCTTGAGCCACTTGTAGTAGCAGGTCCGGCTGATGCCGTAGTAGCGGCAGGTGGCAGAGACGCTGCCACTGACCTCCTCCACGTGCTTGAGCACCGCGAGCTTGTGCTTGGCTCGCCGCTCCAGTTCCCGTTCTGTCATGCAGGTCTCTCCTAGAGATCGGAGACCCGAACTGTCAACGACGTCCGTCAGTTTTAGACCTAGGGCGTCAAGACCGAGCGGATGCCAGCCCCTAGTAGCACTGCGTTTCCGCAGGACAAGGGGGCAAAGGTCATTCGGAGTCAAAGGGCCTGGCGGGGGATAGGTGCACCGGTCGAGGGCCAAGGGGCCGCAGGCTCAAGTCCCTCGTCGCAGCAACGGGTCTCGTTGCTCTTCATCGGTCGCGACCATGGCTGAGAGACGCCGAGCGATCTCCATGTCCCGGTCGGCGGCAGCGTGCTGGTAGCGCAATGCTGCGCCTGGTGTCGAGTGCCCGAGACGTCCCATGAGTTCTGCGAGTGTTGCCCCTGTCTGGGCGGCCAGCACGGCACCCGTGTGGCGCAGGTCGTGGAATCGCAGGTCAGGGCGGCCGGCTGCTTCCCGGGCTCGGTAAAAGACCCGGGACAGGGTGGACGGCGCCATGTGCCCACCGCCGCGGGCCGGAAACAGCAGGGCGGTCTTGCCGCTGGCGGTGTGTGTGCGCAGGTGGTCGGACAGGGCCGGCAGCAGGTGCGGTGGCACAGCGATGTCGCGGATCCCCGCGTCGCTCTTTGGGCGCTTGACGACGACATCTCCCTCGGCACGGACGACGGCCCGGCGCACCCGGATCACCCCTGCGTTCATGTCGACATCCCCGCGGCGGAGCTCGGTTAGCTCACCGAAGCGCATGCCGCACCAGGAAGCGAGAAGCACCATGGCCTGGTACCGCTCGGGCATCGCGGCCGTGAGCTGCTCGAGCTCGGCGAGGGAGGCCGGCTCGATCTTTTTGGCCCGTTTGGCGTTGCCGGCGCCGCGGATGTGGCATGGGTTGGACCGCAGCAACTCGTCGCGGACGGCCTGACCCAGGATGGTGCGTAGTAGGCCGTAGGCGTGACTCCGCAGCGTGGGTCTGTCGACGGCGGTCACCGCATACCAGCCGCGGACCACGTCGGGCGTGAGGTGGCGGAGCGGGACCGACCCGAGCTGGGGGAGGAGCTGCCTGTCGAGGAGGGAGCGATAGTGGGCGCGGGTCCGTGCCTCGAGACTTCGCGCCGTCAGCCACTGCTCGGCATAGGTACCGAACGTCAGGGTGCGCTGGGTGCTGGCGAGCGTGTTGGCGGCCCAGACGTCGCGGACGATATCGGCTCGCACGGTGGCCAGCCAGGTCTCGGCGTCGCCGATGGTCGAGAAGGTGGTGTGCGCCTTGTGAGTCAGCCCGTCGGGGCCGACGTAGCGGGCTTGGTAGCGCCCCGAGGGCAGGCGCCGTACGTTGCCGAAGCGAGCCTTGCTCCCTCGGGTGTTCCCTCCGCCAGTTCCCAACCCAGTTTCGCTTTCCGTGCCATCTGCGTGCCAGATGAGGAGTGTAACCGGGTCTGTTTGTGTCCATCAGTGTCACGACCGAGAAGTGACAAAAGCGCAGGTCAGAAGCACTTCATGCAGGTCAGAGCGAGATCGGCGAATCGGCCTGGAATCTGATTCGAACCCAGTATCGCCCACCGAGAGCAGCCAGGCCCCGACCAGCGAGATCGCCGGTCGGGGCCGGTTGCGTGATGCTCGCATGCGACCTGCCCGCCCCGGGAACCGGTGGTGGTGGAGCGGATCGACGAGGACGACAGCGGGGCGTGCCCGTCGTGCGGTGGCACGGACACCTACGAGTGGCGCGAGCGTCGTCACCTCCTGGAGCCGCCGGGGAGGCCGCGCACCCGGTGCAGCACCTGCCACGCGGTCCTCGACGCCGGGTGAGGCGCGGCCTCGTGGCATCGTCCTCCCATGGCGATCAGGGCGGTGGTGCTGGACATCGGGGGAGTCCTCGAGGTCATCGACGACGAGGTGTTCCCGGGCCCGGCCGAGGCGCGGCTCGGGCTCGCGCCCGGTGCCGTCGCGGGCGGCCTCGCCGAGCTGCCCGGCGACGCGATCACGGGCGGGGCCACGGAGGCGCAGATCCAGGCGGAGTGGCAGCGCGCGCTCGACCTGGACGACGACCAGGTCGACGAGCTGGTCGAGGACTACTGGCGCTGGTACGTCGGCACGCTGGACCGGCCGCTGCTCGACTGGTTCGCCGCACAGCGCGGCCCACGTCGTACGGGCATCTTGTCGAACTCCGGACCGGGTGCCCGTGAGCGCGAGCGGTGCCACGGCTTCGAGCTGGTCACCGACGACATCGTCTACAGCCACGAGGTCGGGGTGGCCAAGCCGGACCCGGAGGCCTACGTCCTCACCGCGCGACGTCTGGAGGTGGAGCCGCACGAGGTGCTGTTCCTCGACGACCTCGAGGCCAATGTCGTCGCGGCCCGGGCAGCCGGCTGGCACGCCGTGCTGCACGTCGACACGGCCACCTCCATCGCCGAGATGGAGCGCATCATCGACGAGCTCGACTGACCGCGTCGAGGTGGACCTCCCGGATGCACGGGACCGGGTAAGGGTCACCTAACCTTGACGGGTGCCCGCCGTCCCTGCTCCGGTCCAGCCCCTGCGCGCCCTGTGGCGGAGGTACGACGCGTACCGCGGCCGGTTCGTCCTCGCCGTGATCGCGTCGACGGTCAACAAGGTCGCCGACATCGTCCCGGAGCTGCTCATCGGTGCCGCCGTCGACGTCGTCGTCCGCGGTGACGCGTCCTTCGTCGGCGAGCTCCTCGGGGTCGAGTCCCGCTATGCGCAGCTCGGCTGGCTGGCCGCCTTCAACGTGCTGGTGTGGGTGGTCGAGTCCCTGTCCGAGTACGTCGCCAGCGTGCTGTGGCGCGGCCTCGCCCAGGGCGTCGAGCACGACCTGCGGGTGGAGGCCTACGACCACGTGCAACACCTGGACCTGGGCTGGCACGAGACCCGTCCGGCGGGGTCGACGCTGGCCACGCTCAACGACGACGTCAACCAGCTCGAGCGCTTCCTCGACGTCGGAGCGCCGGCGATCCTGCAGACGGCGCTCAACGTGCTGCTCGTGGGCGCGGTCTTCGCCGCGGCCTCCACCCAGCTGCTCGTGCTCGCCTTCCTCCCGATCCCGGTCATCGTGGTCGGATCGCTGGTCTTCCAGCGCCGGCTCGAACCGCTCTACGACCGGGTCCGCGTCGCGGTGGCCGACCTCTCGAGCACGCTGAGCACCAACCTGTCCGGCATCGCGACGATCAAGGCGTTCACCGCCGAGGACCGCGAGCGTGACCGCGTCGCGGCGGTCTCCCAGGCCTACCGGGTGGCCAACACCGACGCGATCCGGTCCTCGGCGGCGTTCGTGCCGCTGGTGCGGATGGCGATCCTCGCGGGCTTCACCTGCACCGTCCTGCTCGGCGGCTGGGCGACCCTGCGCGGCGACCTCGCCGTCGGGCTCTACTCGGTGCTGGTGTTCATGACCCAGCGCCTGCTGTGGCCGCTCACCGAGGTGGCGGAGGTCCTCGACCTCTACCAGCGCGGCCGGGCCTCCGCGGCACGCATCCTCGGCCTGCTCGACGTCCCCGTCACGGTGCCGGCCGGCGCCAGCGCCCTCGAGCGGCCGGTCCGCGGCCGCATCGAGCTGCGTGGCGTCCGGGCCGGGTACGCCGACGGCCCTGACGTGCTGCACGACCTCGACCTGGTGGTCCCGGCCGGGGAGACGCACGCGATCGTCGGGACCACGGGGTCCGGCAAGTCGTCGCTGCTGCGGCTGGTGCTGCGCTTCGACGACCCGCGCGCCGGCCAGGTCCTGCTCGACGGGCAGGACGTCCGCGACCTCGACTGGGACTCGCTGCGCGGCTCCACCGGCTACGTCGCGCAGGACGTGTTCCTGTTCGCCGGGTCGATCGCCGACAACATCGCCTACGGCCGGCCCGACGCCACCCGCGAGGAGGTCCGCGCGGCGGCCGAGGCCGCCGCGGCCTGGGACTTCGTGGAGGCGCTGCCCGACGGACTGGACACCTGGGTCGGCGAGCGCGGGGTGAAGCTGTCCGGCGGGCAGCGCCAGCGCCTGGCCCTGGCCCGAGCGCTGCTCCGCGACCCGGCCGTGCTGGTCCTCGACGAGGCCACGAGTGCCGTCGACAACGAGACCGAGGCCGCCATCCAGCGCTCGCTGCGCCGGGCCACCGCGGGCTGCACGGCCCTCGTGGTCGCGCACCGCCTCTCGACCGTCCGCCATGCGCACCGGATCTGGGTGCTGGACGCGGGCCGGATCGTCGAGTCGGGGACGCACGACGAGCTGCTCGCAGGCAACGGGGCGTATGCCGCGCTGTGGCGGGTGCAGACGGGTGAGCAGAGCCCGGTCGGCACGTGACCGACCGGGCTCCGGTTGCCTCCGGCGTGGCGCCGGACCTCAGGCCGTGACCAGCTCCGACTGGCGCTCCTCGGCCTTGACGGTGCGCCGCGCGTGCCGCAGGCCGAGCTGGGCCAGGGCCAGCAGGACGAACGCCCCGAGGAAGGCCGCGAGAGCGGCGTAGCCGGCGATCGTGCCGATGGTGGCGAAGGCGTAGCCGTAGAGCAGCAGGCCGCGGAGCGTGTTGCCCATGAAGAGGGTCTGCCGCAGGCCGCCGAGGGCCTGGCCCTCCTCGCTCGCCTTGGCCTCGTCGTCGAGCGCCAGGAACTCGCTGCTGACCTCCTGGTAGGTGCGGCCGTCACTCGCCGCGTTCATGTGCGCCAGGATGTAGTGGTCGGCGTAGGCCTTGGCCTCGGGGCCGGTGTTCAGCTCGCTGCCGGCGTACTCCTCGAGCGCCGCCGCGTCCTCCTTCGGCAGGCTGGCCAGCGCCTCGCCCTCGGGCATGGTGATGCCCTGCTGGGTCAGCTGCTGGTCGACCTGGTCGCCGATGAAGGTGTTGGCCCAGGTCAGGAGACCTCCGGCAACCAGGAGCACGGCGGCGAGCGCCAGCCCGGTCCAGGAGATCAGCTTGTCGAGTACCGCGCGCATGATGAGCCTTCCGTCAGGGGAGTCGTGGGTCGCTCCCGCCTCGCCTCGAGGCTAGGAAGATCCGCGCGGCACCAGATGGGGACAACGCCACCAACTCCGGGGGACCAAGGTCCCCCGAGGGGGTAGGGGGTGAAGCGGCCGCGGGATGGGTACGTGGGGACATGGATCGTGCCTCCACCGAGACCCACCGGAAGACCGACAAGCCCGACTCGCCCCAGGACCTGACCAAACCGTCCTGGACCTACGTCCTTCGCAAGACCGTGCGCGAGTTCTCCGACGACCAGTGCACCGACCTGGCCGCCGCCCTCACCTACTACGCCGTGCTGGCGATGTTCCCGGCGGCGCTCGCCATGCTCTCGGTGGTCGGCCTGGTCAGCGACGGACGCCAGACCGTCGACACGCTGCTGGGGATCATGGAGGACATCGGCGCGGGCAGTGCGGCCGAGACGCTGGAACCGACGCTGATCCAGCTCAGCCAGAGCTCGAGTGCCGGCGTGGGCCTGGTGCTCGGCCTCGCGGCCGCGCTGTGGTCGGCGTCGGGCTACACCGGCGCGTTCGGGCGCGGGATGAACCGGATCTACGAGATCGACGAGGGCCGGCCCATCTGGAAGCTCCGCCCGATGATGCTGCTCGTCACGCTGGTCACCGTCGTGCTCGCCGCCGCGGTGCTGGTCGGCCTGGTCGTCACCGGTCCCGCCGCCGAGGCCGTCGGCGATGCGATCGGGCTGGGCTCGACGGCCGTCACCGTCTGGAACATCGCGAAGTGGCCGGTGATGCTGCTGGTCGTGATGTTCGTCGTCGGGCTGCTCTACTACGCCACGCCCAACGTCAAGCAGCCGAAGTTCCGCTGGCTCAGCGTCGGCGCCGCCGTCGCCATCGTCATCTGGATCATCGCCTCGGCCCTGTTCGGCTTCTACGTCGCCAACTTCGGCTCCTACGACAAGACCTACGGCTCGCTCGCGGGTGTCATCGTCTTCCTGCTGTGGCTCTGGATCACCAACCTCGCCCTGCTGCTCGGCGGTGAGCTCGACGCCGAGCTCGAGCGTGGCCGCGAGCTCCAGGCCGGCATGCCGGCCGAGGAGGAGATCCAGCTGCCTCCGCGCGACACTCGCAAGAGTGACAAGGCGGCGAAGAAGGAACGGGAGGACGTGCTGCGTGCTCGCCGGCTCCGGGAGTCCCGCGGCCAGGATGCCGACCCGGACACGGATCAGGACGCCAGCCAGGACGTCGGCCAGGACGTCGGCCAGGACGCCGGCCAGGACGCCGGGTCCCGTCGCACCGAGGGGGAGCACCGGTGAGCGCTCCCCGGGTCGTCCTCGTCACGGGAGCTTCCAGCGGGATCGGCGAGGCGGTCGCCCGTCAGGCGGCGGCGCGGGGTGACCACGTCGTCCTCCTCGCGCGCGGCCGCGAGGCCCTCGACCGCGTCGCCGCCGACTGCGAGCGGCTCGGCGCTGCGTCTGCCCTCGTCACACCCGCCGACGTCAGTGACGACGCGCAGGTCGGCCTGGCCGTGGCGCAGGCGGTCGGCGAGCACGGTCGACTCGACCTGGTCGTCTCGTCCGCCGGCGTCGTGGCCTACGGCGGGATCGACCAGGTCCCGGTCGAGGTGTTCGACCAGGTCGTCTCGACCAACCTGCTGGGCTCGGTCAATCTCGCCCGCCACGTCCTTCCCGTCCTCCGGGGCCAGGACGACGGCGCCCTGGTGCTGGTCGGTTCGGTGATCGGGCACATCGGCGTGCCCGACATGGCGGCGTACGTCGTCAGCAAGTGGGGGGTGCGGGGGTTGTTCCGGCAGCTGCGCGTGGACAACCGCGACCGGCCCGGCATCCGGTTCGCCTACGTCGCCCCCGGAGGCGTGGACACCCCGATCTACCGCCAGGCGGCGACGTACGGCGACTCGGTCGGCCGGCCGCCCTTCCCCGTCGACCGGCCGGAGAAGACGGCGTCCCGCGTGCTGGCGGCCGCGGACGCACCGTGGCGCGGCGGTCAGGTGGGTCTGTCCAACGACGTGATCCGGTTCGGGTTCACCGCCCTGCCCTGGGTCTACGACCGGCTGGTGGGACCGCTGTTCTCGGTGGTGGCCCAGGACCTCCGCGCCCCGGTCGTGCACGGCCCCGGGAACGTGCTGGCGACCCGTCAGGAGCACAACGGCCTGCGCGGACGCCAGGGCAGCGCCCTGCGGGGGATCGCCGCCAACCTCGCCGAGGTCGCGCGGCGCAGGCAGGGCCGTCGGACGCGCATGGCCGGGCGGTCGCCGGGGGTACAGGGCGTGCCCACCCGATCCGATGCACTCGAGGAGCCCGGATGACCCCGAACAAGCCTGTCGCCGCTGCGAAGAAGGTGGCCGGCGAGATCGCCGACACCGTCGCGGAGGCCGTCAACCTCACCGACAAGCCGGTGCCCGGCACGCCCGGCAGCGAGCCGCCGACGCTCGAGGAGCCGACCGAGCCGCGTGAGGTGCCGCCGCCCAAGCCCGACCAGCAGCAGCCGACCCCGCTCTCGCCGACGGGCGCACCGAGCGCCGACCCGCCGACCGCGAGCGCCCAGCAGGGGGCGTACCTCACCACCGCCACGGGCGTGCGCATCGGCGACAGCGACCACTCGCTCAAGGTCGGTCCGCGCGGGCCGACGGTGTTGGCCGACCACCACCTGCGCGAGAAGATCATGCACTTCGACCACGAGCGCATCCCGGAGCGCGTGGTGCATGCCCGCGGGGCGGGGGCGCACGGCGTCTTCGTCGCCAACGGCGCGGCGTCCAGCGTGAGCCGGGCCGCCGTCTTCGCCAGCGGCGAGGAGACGCCGGTGTTCGTCCGGTTCTCCACGGTGCTGGGCTCCCGCGGGTCCGCCGACACGGTGCGCGACACCCGCGGCTTCGCGACCAAGTTCTACACCCGCGAGGGCAACTGGGACCTCGTCGGCAACAACAT
>CAZDAO010000143.1:0-8512 GCA_964503015.1 uncultured Nocardioides sp.
CGTTCGGTGCGTTCGTCCGGGTCGAGGAGGGCATCGAGGGCCTGGTGCACATCTCCGAGCTCGCCGAGCGTCACGTCGAGATCCCCGAGCAGGTCGTCCAGGTCAACGACGACGTCATGGTCAAGATCATCGACATCGACCTCGAGCGTCGCCGGATCTCGCTGTCGCTCAAGCAGGCCAACGAGACGGCCGCGGCCGCCGACGTGGAGGAGTTCGACCCCACGCTCTACGGCATGACCGCCACCTACGACGAGCAGGGCAACTACGTCTACCCCGAGGGCTTCGACCCCGAGACGGGCGAGTGGCTCGAGGGCTTCGACGAGCAGCGTGCGATCTGGGAGGACCAGTACGCCAAGGCGCACGCCCGCTGGGAGGCCCACGTCAAGCAGCAGGAGGAGGCCAAGCAGGCCGAGGTCGAGGCCGGCGAGGCCACGTCCTACTCCTCCGGCGGCGACGCGGTGGCCGAGACCGGTGGCGACACCGGCGGCTCGCTGGCGTCCGACGAGGCGCTGCAGGCGCTCCGCGAGAAGCTGACCGGCGGCTCGAACTGATCCGCTGATCGACTGATCCACCGATGACGGCCCGCCGGGACACCCGGCGGGCCGTCGTCGTGTCCGGGCAACGCTCCCCGGGTGACGCGTCAGGGCCGGTCGGCTAGAACTGCCCCATGACAGGGCACGGCACCTCGGCACTGGTCCTCGGCGGCGGCGGCCTGACCGGCATCGCGTGGGAGCTCGGCATCCTCGCCGGCATCGCGGAGGCGGGGGTCGACCTGACGGACGCCGACATCGTGGTCGGCACCTCGGCCGGCTCCGTCGTCGGAGCCCAGGTGACCAACGGCCTGTCGCTGGCCGACCTCTACGCTGCGCAGCTCGAGCCGCCCGACGCGGAGCTGGGTGGGCGGCTGTCCCGTGTGGCGGCGCTCAAGCTGGTGCCGCCGTACGTCCTGCCCGGCACCGGCCGCGACAAGCTCGCCCGCGTCGGTCGCGTCGCTCTCGCCTCCCATGCTCCCGGCAGCGTGGACCGTGAGGGCGTGATCCGCTCACGGCTCCCGGCCCACCACTGGCCCGACCGCGACCTGCGCATCACCGCCGTCGACGCGGTCAGCGGGCAGTTCACCGTCTTCACCCGGGACTCCGGGGTCGACCTCGTGTCGGCGGTCGCGGCCAGCTGTGCCGTCCCCACCGTGTGGCCGCCGGTCGAGGTCGACGGGCGCACCTACATGGACGGCGGAATGCGGTCGACGGCCAACGTCGACGTCGCCCGCGGCGCCGAGCGGGTCGTCGTCCTCGCGCCGCTGCCGCGCTCGTTCAGCAAGAGGACGTCGATCCGCGCCCAGCTCGAGCGAGTGGGACCGCGCGCCTGGTCGGTGGTGACCCCGGACGCCCGGGCGCTGGAGGCGTTCGGACGCAACCTCCTCGACCCGACGAGGCGCAGGGTCGCCGCCGAGGCCGGTCTGCGACAGTCCCGTGACGTCGCCGCGCAGCTGCGCGCGGTGTGGGACGCGTGACGGCTGATCGGCAGCCCGGCTACTCGACGACCAGCGAGCCCAGCGCCTCGCGCCGTACCTTCCCGGTCGCGGTCATCGGGAGCTCGGCGACGCTGACGTAGTCCTTGGGCCGCTTGGCCGGCGCCAGCACCGCGCGGGCGTGCGCGGCCAGCTCCGCCTCGGTGGCGGTGCCGACGATCGCGGCGCAGACCCGCTGTCCCCAGTCGGCGTCGGGGGTGCCGAAGACCGCGACGTCCGTCACGCCCGGCACCTCGCGCAAGGCGTTCTCCACCTCGAGCGGATAGACGTTGACGCCGCCGGAGATGATCAGGTCGGTACGGCGACCGTCGAGGTGGAGGTACCCCTCGTCGTCGAGCCGGCCGACGTCGCCGACGGTGAAGGCGGGGCCGTCGGGGGTGTCGCGCCAGGCCCGTGCGGTCTGCTCGGGTGCGCCGAGGTAGGTGAACCGGGCGTGCCGGGGAACGGCGCACCAGATCCGCCCGTCCGGTCCGATGCTCAGGGTCCGGCCCGGACGTGCCCGGCCGACGGTTCCGGGACGGGTGAGCCACTCCTCGGACCGGCACGCGGTGAACTGTCCCTCCGTGGAGCCGTAGAACTCCCAGGTCGACCCCGCGGGGAACAGCTCGACCAGCCTCTTCTTGGTCGCCGGCGGGCAAGGCGCTCCGGCGTGGGCGACCAGCCGGAAGGACGACAGGTTTGGCACGCCGGCCTCGTCCCAGTGTGCGAACAGGCGCTGCAGCTGGGTCGGCACGCAGAACATCGTCGTCGGCCGCTCCGCGACGATGGCAGCGGTGACGCGCGCGGGGTCGAACCTGCCCGGCACCACGATCCGGCCCCCCGCGAGCAGCGTGCCCATCGCGAAGCGGAGGGGGGCCGAGTGGTGGAGGGGGCTGAGCACGAGGTTCACGTCATCCGCGGCGAAGCCCCAGAGGTCCCGCTCCTCGGCGACGAGGGCGACCGCGTCGTCGTCCGGCAGCAGTCCCGACCAGACCCCCTTCGGCGTGCCCGTGGTCCCGCTGGTGCAGTGGATGGGCCGGCCCCGGGGCAGCGACCGCGTGCGGTCGCGCCGGTCGACGAGAAGGGCCTCGACCTCGCCGGGCTCGGTGACGACCAGGTCCGGCGTGAGCGGCGCGAGGATCCGTCGGCGTTCGGCGTCGGTCAGCGACGGGTCGAGCGGGATCGGGAAGATCCCGTCCGCGAGCAGGGCCAGGACCAGGTCGACGTACGCCACCGAGCCGGGGACCAGGAGCGCGACGCGGGCGCCTTCGGCGAGCGGAACGGGATGCGGCACGGGCTCGATTCTGTCGCGCGTTCGCGGTGTCCGCTGCACCCACCCGTCCACGGGACGGACCGGGAACGGGTGGGCGCCGGCGAGCGCCTCAGGCGCGGGGCACCAGGTGCTGGCGGAGGTCGATGTCGCCGAGGTCGTCGATGGGGTGGGTGGTGGACGAGGGGCCGGCGAACCGGTCGTGGTGGGCGTAGCTGACCAGCGCGGAGAACAGGACGGTCAGGACCAGGAGGCCGACGATGGTGTTCATGGCAGTAATCATCCGCTCATCTGGTTCCTGCCACCAGTGGCAGGAATGACAGAGGTGGTTGATTTCCTGCCACAGGTGGTGCAGGGTGGCCTCATGCGCAAGGTGGCCGTCGTCGTGCAGGAGAAGCCGGAGCCCTTCGGGCTGGGGGCGCTGTGCGAGGTGTGGGCCGAGCCCTACCACCCCGAGGACGACAACCCGGTCTTCGACTTCATGGTCGTCACGCCCACGCCGGGTCGGCTGCGCACGCGGGCGGGTTTCGACCTGGTCGTGGAGCACGGGCTCGACGCGGCCGCGGACGCCGACCTGGTCTGCCTGGCGCCCAAGAGCAACCACCGCGGCACGTCGCCGGAGGTCTCGGAGCTGCTGCGCGCCACCCATGAGCGCGGCGCGATGATCTTCGCCCACTGCTCGGCCACCTTCATGCTCGGCGAGGCGGGCCTGCTCGACGGACGGCGCTGCACCACCCACTGGCGCTACGCCGCCGAGCTGGCCGAGCGCTATCCCGAGGCGATCGTCGACCCCGACGTGCTCTACGTCCAGGACGGCACCATCGTCACCGGCGCGGGCTCCGCGGCGGCGCTCGATGCGGCGCTCCACGTCATGCGCCAGCAGTTCGGCGCCAAGGTCGCCGCGACGACGGCTCGCCGGATGGTCGTGCCGCCCCATCGTGACGGCGGCCAGGCGCAGTTCATCGCGCGGGCAGTCCCGGTGTGCGAGTCAGAGGCGCTGGCGCCGCTCCTTGCCTGGATCAGCGCCAACCTCTCGGAGGACCTCGACGTGGAGACCCTCGCGCGGCAGATGCACATGTCAGCCCGGACCTTCGCCCGCCGGTTCAAGGAGGAGACCGGCACGACGCCGTACAGCTGGATCCTCGGCGAGCGCGTCCGGGCCGCGCAGGAGCTGCTCGAGCAGACCGACCACTCCATCGACTGGGTCGCCGCCGAGGTCGGCTTCGGCAACGCCGCGACGCTGCGCCACCACTTCGGGCGCTCCCGCGGCGTCAGCCCCCAGGAGTACCGCCGCACGTTCCGGACGCCCGCCTGAGGAGCCCCCGGCCCTCGGTAGCCTTGGCCGCGTGAACGCGACTGCGCTGGCCGACCTGTCCGCCGACGACCTCGCCGCCCTGCTCGAGGAGCAGCGCGCGGCCTACGAGGAGCTGACGAAGCGGGGCCTGAAGCTCGACCTGACGCGTGGCAAGCCGTCGGCCCAGCAGCTCGACCTCGCCGACGAGCTGCTGCGCCTGCCCACCTCGACGAAGGACTCCCGGGGCGTCGACGTGCGCAACTACGGCGGCCTCGAGGGCCTCCTCGACCTGCGCGAGATCTTTGCCGAGCTGCTGTGGGTCGAGCCCGAGCAGCTCGTGGCGGGCGGCAACTCCAGCCTGACCATGATGCGCGACTGCCTCGTCTACCTGATGCTCTTCGGCGCCGTCGACTCCGAGCGGGCGTGGGGGCGCGAGGAGAAGGTGCGCTTCGTGTGCCCGGTCCCGGGCTACGACCGCCACTTCACGCTGCTCGAGAGCCTCGGCATCGAGATGGTGACCGTCCCGATGCACGACGACGGCCCCGACGTCGACGCCGTGGAGGCGCTGGTCCGCGACGACGCGAGCGTCAAGGGCATGTGGGTCGTGCCGACCTACGCCAACCCGACGGGCGCGATCGTCAGCCAGGAGGTGGCGGCCCGGCTGGCGGCGATGCCGACGGCCGCCCCGGACTTCAAGATCTTCTGGGACAACGCCTACGCGCTGCACCACCTCACCGCGGACGAGGCCAAGAGCGCCGACATCCTCAGCCTGGCCGCAGCCGCCGGCCACCCGCACCGGCCGATCATGTTCGCCTCGACCTCGAAGATCACCTATGCCGGCGCCGGCGTCGCGTTCCTGGCCGCCTCGACGGCCAACGTGCAGTGGTACCTCCAGCACCTCGGCAACGGCTCGATCGGCCCCGACAAGGTCAACCACCTGCGCCACGTGGAGTTCTTCGGCGGCGCCCAGGGCGTGCGTGACCACATGGTCCGGCACCGCGAGATCATCGCGCCGAAGTTCGCCGAGGTCGACCGTGTCCTCACCGAGCGCCTCGGGGGTCGCGGCGTCGCGACCTGGAACACGCCCAAGGGCGGCTACTTCGTCAACCTCGACGTGGTGCCCGGCACGGCGAGCCGGGTGGTCCAGCTGGCCAAGGAGGCCGGCGTCGCGCTGACCCCGGCCGGGTCGTCGTTCCCCTACAAGCAGGACCCCGACGACACCAACATCCGGCTCGCGCCGACCATGCCGCCGCTGGCGGAGGTCACCGAGGCGATGGAGGCCGTGGCGACGTGCGTGCTGCTGGCTGCCGCCGAGAAGGCGGCCGACCAGGCGCGCTGAGCGGGCACTTCCTCCCCGTCCGCGACGGTGAGCGGGCACTTCCTCCCCGTCCGCGACGGTGAGCGGGCACTTCCTCCCCGTCCGCGACGGTGAGCGGGCACCTCCACGCTTTGCGCACGGGGAGGAACTGCCCGGTCGGGGGTCGGGACGGGGAGGAACTGCACGGTCAGGCGGCAACCGGCTCTGCGTGCAGGCCGCCCCGCACCAGGTCGGCGTACCGGCCGCCCAGCAGCAGGAGCTCCTCGTGGGTGCCGAGCTCGACGACCCTGCCGCGGTCCAGCACGGCGATCTGGTCGGCGTCGCGGACGGTGGAGAGCCGGTGCGCGATGGTGATCGTGGTGCGGGTCCGCGCCACGTCCGCCAGGGTGCCGAGCAGCGCGCGCTCGGTCTCGTTGTCGAGGGCGCTGGTGGCCTCGTCGAGCACCAGCACGGCAGGGTCGCGCAGCAGCGTGCGGGCGATGGCCAACCGCTGCTTCTCGCCACCGGAGAAGCGGTGGCCGCGCGAGCCCACGACCGTGTCGTAGCCCTGGGGTAGCCCTGCGACCACGTCGTGGATGCGCGCCGCGCGACACGCCTCCTCGATCTCGGCGTCGGTCGCGTCCGGACGGGCGTGGCGCAGGTTGTCACGCACCGTCGCGTGCATGAGGTACGTCTCCTGGCTCACCACGCCGACCAGGTCGGCGAGGTCCGCGAGGGCGAGGTCGCGCACGTCGACACCGTCGATCGTCACCCGGCCCGCGGTGACGTCGTGCAGGCGCGGCACGAGGGAGGCCAGGGTCGACTTCCCGCTGCCGGTCTCGCCGACGAGGGCGAGCGTCGAGCCGGGTGGGACGACCAGGTCGATGCCACTGAGCACGGGGTGCTCGTCGTACGCGAACCGGACGTCCTCGAACCGCACCTCTCCGGCGGCGCCGTGGCGGGGGAGCGGGACGGGCGCGGCTGGCTCGGCGACCTCCACCGGCAGGTCGGCGTACTCGAAGATGCGGCTGAACAGGGCCAGTGAGGAGGTGATGTCGACGCCCACGTTGAGCAGACCCATCAGCGGTCGGAAGAGCGTGCCCTGCAGCGCGACGAACGCGACCAGGGTGCCGATCGTCATGCCCCCGGACGTCGCGGGGAAGCCGGCGGCGAGGTAGATCGCGGCGGGTACGGCGGCGAAGACGACGTTCATCGTGGCCATCCGCCACCGACCGGCCAGGCGCGATCGGATCTCGAGACCGACGAGGTCCTCGGAGGTGGCTTCGAAGCGTTCGGTCAGGCGGGGTGACGCGCCGAGCGTCTTGGTGAGCAGCACGCCGCTCACGGAGAGTCCCTCCTCGATCTGCACGTGGAGGTCGGCCAGCCGGCGCTGGCGCTCGGCGGTGACCCGGTGACGCATGCGGGCGACCTGCCGGGTGAGCAGCACGGCCGGCGGCAGCACGACCAGGGAGAGCAGCGCCAGGCGCCAGCTCAGCGCGACCATCGCCACGGCGGTGCCGACGACCACGGTCAGGTTGGCGGCGATCGAGGTCGCGGTCTGCGTGACGACGCCCTGCATGCTGCCGATGTCGTTGACCAGCCGCGACTGCACCTCGCCGCCGCGGGTGCGGGTGAAGAAGCCGAGGGACTGGCGCTGGAGGTGGGCGAACAGGTCGCTGCGCAGGCGGTGCATCACCTTCTGGCCGACCGCGGTCGAGAGCCAGGTCTGGACGACGCCGATCACCGCGCTCGCCACGGCGACACCGAGCATGGCGGCGACGCAGAGCAGGAGCAGGCGCACGTCCTGCCGGGGGAGCGCCTCGTCGATGACGTGGCGGACCAGGAACGGCTGGGCGAGGGAGACGGTCGAGCTCAGCACGATGAGGGCGACGACGACGGCGAGCGTGCCCTGATGCGGCGCGAAGAGTCGCGCGATGCGCCGGAGGGAGACGGGGGAGTCCGCGAGCTGCCGCAGGTCGGCGGGGTCGGGGCGGCCGCTGCGCGAGCGGCGGGAACCGGGGGTCGAGGTGTTGTGGTCATCCATGCGACCAGCTCCTCTCTGGAGGTGGGGACGAAGGTGAGGTAACCTCACTATGAGGGTGCAACAGACACAGGAGCGGAGATATTCCGTGGTCCCACACGAGTCCGCGCGCGAGCCCGCGACCGGCGACCTGGTGATGGCGCTGGCGCGTCGCGTCCGCCGGGCGTACGCCGACTCACTGGCCGCGTGGCAGGTCACCCCGTCGCAGTCGCGGGCGCTGCGCGTGCTGGCGTCGCACCCCGACGGCGTGCGCCCGTCGGTGCTCGCCGACGCGCTGCGCATCGCGCCGCGCTCCGCGACCGAGGTCGTCGACGCGCTGGAGGGCCGCGGCTGGCTGGCACGGGGCGCCGACCCCACGGACCGGCGCGCGACCACGCTCACCCTGACCCCGCGCGGCCAGGACCTCGTCGCCAGGATCGAGGACGTGCGCCGTGAGGCCTCCGAGGAGGTGCTGGGCGTGCTGACGGCCGAGCAGCGTCGTACGCTCCACGGGATCCTGATGCTCGTCGTGGGGGAGGACCAGTGACCGTTCGCGTCGGCCTGACCGGAGGCATCGCCTCGGGCAAGAGCACCGTGTCGGCGATCCTCGCCGGGCTGGGGGCGGTGGTGGTGGACGCCGACCTGCTCGCGCGCGAGGTGGTGGCCCGCGGTACGCCGGGGCTCGAGGCGGTCGTGGCGGAGTTCGGGCAGCAGGTGCTGACGCCCGAGGGCGACCTCGACCGGCCCGCGATGGGGGCGATCGTCTTCGCCGACCCCGATGCCCGCAAGCGGCTGGAGGCGATCATCCACCCGCTCGTCCACCGGCGCGGTGCCGAGCTCGAGGCGCAGGCGCCGGCCGACGCCGTCGTGGTCCACGACATCCCGTTGCTGGCCGAGGGCGGCCGCGCCGGCTCCTTCGACGCCGTGGTCGTGGTCGACGTCCCCGCGGAGGTGCAGGTCGAGCGGATGGTCCGCGACCGCGGCTGGTCCAGGGAGGAGGCCACGTCGCGGATCGCGGCCCAGGCCTCCCGCGAGGACCGCCTGGCGATCGCCACGCACGTCATCGACAACACCGGCTCGCTCGATGAGCTCCGCGCTCGCGTCGAGGAGGTGTACGCCGACCT
>CAZDAO010000144.1:0-8494 GCA_964503015.1 uncultured Nocardioides sp.
GGGGAGCTCGCAACAACGACGACGAACGAGCGGGTTACGAGCGCCGCGACATGCGCCGAAGCGAAGCGGAGGCGCAAGACAAGCACAGCTACCCCAGCACGCGGCCGGCGAGCCAGGCGATGTCGGCGCCGGTCTGCTCGGGGGAGGACGAGGGCTGCATGACGTGGCTGAGCACCACGCGCACGACCATGTCGATCGCGGGGTCGAGGTGCTCGGCGTCGATCCCCGGGGCGTACGGCGCGACGCGGGCGCTGACGACCTCCTTGGCGACGCCGAGCAGGGAGCCGGCGTTGGTGGTCAGCAGCGGGAGGAGCTCGGTGTCGGCGCCGTGCGTGGCGCTGACGACCGCATGGAGGAGCTTGTTGGCGCGGGCGTAGGTCAGCACGTCGGTGACGGCCCGCTCGATGGCGCGCGTGAGTTCGGCCGGCTCGTGGTCGAAGGCCTGCTCGACGACCCCGAGGAAGCGCGTGAGTTCCTCGAGGATCATCGTCTCGGCCAGCGCCGTCTTGGAGCCGACCTCGTTGTAGACGGTCTGCCGGCTGACGCCGGCCTCCTCCGCGAGCCGGGCCATGGTGACCGCCGCCCAGCCCGACGATGTGGTCATCGCGACCGCCGCCGCGACGATCCGCTCGCGCGTGGTGGTGGTCGCCATGCCAGCAGTCTGTCAGGTCGTTCCTGCGTCGGCTCCCCGTCCGGCGGGCACCTACGGGTGGGCCGGTGCCCGGTGCGCACGGTCGGCGCGTTCACGCTGCGGCACGACGGTGTACTTGGGGTCCCGGGCCGAGGCCATCCCGGCCTTGTAGACGCCCATGCGGGTGCACAGCGAGCCGGCCATCAGCGCGGCTCCCGACACCATCGACACCACCCTGCTGCGGCGACCGACCAGCGCCCCGGCGGCGCCGGCGACGGTGAGGCCCGTCGCAGCGCGCATCCACCGCCCCGCGGTGCCCTGGTGCAGCGTCTCGGCGGAGAGGCCCATCGACCTCTCCATCCGCCGCTCGGCGACGAGCTCGACGACCGCGCCGCCGACGGCGAAGGCGCGCGCGGGACCGGCCTCCGTGACCGGCGCGCCGATCAGCCCGAGCCCGCCGGACGCGGCGGCCGCCGACCCGCAGAAGACGAACGGCAGCTCCTCGTGGGCGCTGTGCCACGCCGGCGTCGCGGTGTCCGCGAGCAGCACGGCGGTGTACGCCGCCACGGGCGGGGCGGTGAGCGCGCCGACCAGCCCGGCCGGGCGACCGAGGAGCGTGACGAGGCGGAGCGGGCCAAGTCGCTGCCAGCCGGCCGGGAGCATCGAGACGACCTCCGCGGCCGACGCGAGGCCCGCGAAGGGCCCGTGCAGGGTGAGGATCCAGGTCCCGACCGACATCGGCGAGGTGAGCTTGGCGACGCGCAGCATGTTGAGGAAGCGACTGGGCCTGCCGAGGTCGTGGACCAGGAACCCGATGCTCAGCCCGAGCCCGCCCAGCGAGCCGAGCCGAGCGACCCGGCGCAGACCGGGCCGACCGGTCAGGTCCGCGCCCGCACCCAGCAGGGCGCTGCCGGCCGCGACACCACCGGTGAAGAGGTAGTAGGCGATGTCGTCCTCCCACGGCGCCGGCTTCACGATGGGCCGTCCGTAGTAGGACGTGAAGTCCGCGTCGGGGACCATGACCTGCTCGGCCCCGCCCTTGCCGCCGCCCTTGCCGCCCCGCCGCCTGCCGGGCGCGCCGTCGCGCTCGCGCCCCGGGCTGCCGCCGTGCCGGACCTGGGTCATCGCGGCCTCCCCAGGAAGGAGAGCGCGGCCCCGACCAGCATCGCCGTGCCGGCCATGCCGGCCCGCTTGAACATCCGGGGCAGGTCCTTGGTCGTCACGACCGGGTCGGGCGGCAGGCCGTAGACCTCCGGCTCGTCGAGCAGCAGGAAGAACGCGCCGGTGCCGCCGACGCCGTCGTCGGGGTCGTGGCCGTAGAGCCGGGCGTCCATCACGCCCTGCTCGTGCAGCGCCGCGACCCGCTCGTCGGCCTGCCGCCGCAGCTCGTCCACGTCGCCGTAGACGATCGACTCGGTCGGGCACGCCGCCGCGCACGCGGGCCGCTGCCCGTCGGTGAGCCGGTCGTAGCAGAGCGTGCACTTCTGCGCGATGCCCACCTTCGCGTCGCCCTCGGGGCCCTTGCGCCGGTCGATGACGCCGTACGGGCAGGCGGCCACGCAGTAGCCGCAGCCGTTGCAGATGTCGTCCTGCACCACCACCGTCCCGAACTCCGAGCGGAACAGCGAGCCCGTCGGGCACACGTCGAGGCACGCCGCGTGCGTGCAGTGCTTGCACACGTCGGAGGACATCAGCCACTGGAAGTCCGGCTTCGCCTCGTCGGGTACGTCGCTGGGCGGGGCGCCGACGCCCGGCATCCCGAGGTCCACCGCCGGCTGGTCGGGCGCGGTCGATCGCCCGGGGCGCTCGATGAAGGCGACGTGGCGCCACTGGTTGGCGTTGAGCGAGTGGCTGTTGTCGTAGGACGTCCCGAGCATCTCGAACAGGTTCTCCGGGACGTCGTTCCACTCCTTGCAGGCCACCTCGCACGCCTTGCACCCGATGCACACGCTGGTGTCGGTGAAGAAGCCCTTGCGGGGCGGCGGGGCCGCGTAGCCGGCGTCCGGTGCCGGGTCGAGCGGGCCGAAGAGGCTGTTGCGGCCGATCACTGGTCCTCCCGCCGGTGGGGCGCGTGCTGGTCCTCGCCGTCCATGGCGTCCGCCGAGCCTCGCACGGCCTCGGGCGACGCGGTGACGATCGGCTCGGCGACCTCGTCGACGGCGCCCGAGCGGACGGCGTACCCCTCGACGTAGTCGCGCAGCGCCGCCCCCCTCGGGCGGCGGCCGGGGCGCACGTCGCAGGTGCCGACCTTGCTCTCCTGGATCAGGACGTTGGGGTCGAGCGAGATGCCGAACAGGTCGTTGGCCGAGTCGCCGCTCACCAGGCCGCCCTGGCCCCAGTGGTAGGGCATCCAGACCTGGTGGACGGTGCGGCCCTCGACGCGCAGCGGGCGCAGCCGCTCGGTCACCATCACGCGGCCCTCGATCGCCGACCGGGCGGTGATCACGTGGCACCAGCCCATGTGCTCGAGGCCGCGCTCGGCGGCGAGCGCCGGCGACACCTCGACGAACATCTCCGGCTGCAGCTCGGCGAGGTGCTCGAGGTAGCGGCTCATCCCGCCCGCTGTGTGGTGCTCGGTGAGCCGGCTGGTGGTGAAGACGAACGGGAAGACGTCAGGTCGCCCGTCCTCGGGCACGGGGTTGAGCGGGTTGTCCGCGCGGCGGTACTGCTTGCGCGTCGGGTTGGCCTGCTGGCCGTGCAGGAGGTTGCGGAACGGCGACTCGACCGGCTCGTAGTGCGTGGGCATCGGGCCGTCGACCAGGCCCTGCGGGACGTAGAGCGCACCCTTCCCGTCGCCCTGCATGATGAACGGGTCGATGCCCTCGAGCGCGGCGACGCCCTCGGCCCCTTCGGGCGCGCGGTAGGACGGCGGCTTGGTCTTCTCGAAGTCCGGCACGTCGTTGCCGACCCACTGGCCCTGCTGCTCGTCCCACCAGACGTAGGCCTTGCGCTCGCTCCACGGGCGGCCCTCGGGGTCGGCCGAGGCGCGGTTGTAGAGGATGCGGCGGTTCAGCGGCCAGGCCCAGCCCCACTCGGGCGCCACGAACGACTGGTCGTGGCGGGACGTCCGGCGGGCGGCCTGGTTGACCCCGTCGGCGTACACGCCCGTGTAGATCCAGCAGCCGCCGAGGGTCGACCCGTCGGCCTTCATCTCGGTGAACGACGACAGCGGGCGGCCCGTCGCGACCTCGTAGCCGTTGATCTCCCGGAGCACCGCCTCCGCGCTGGGCTCGCCCCACCCGGCGGCGACCTGCTCGGGGTCGCCGTGGAGGGGGTAGTCCCAGGCCAGGTCGAGGACGGGACGGTCGCGCTCGTCGGGCGAGCCCGCCAGCCGCTCCCGCACCATCCGGCCGAGGTGGTAGAAGAACCAGAGCTCGGAGGTGGCGTCACCCGGGGGCTCGACGGCCTTCTCGCGCCACTGCAGCATCCGCTGCGTCTGGGTGAAGGTGCCCTCCTTCTCCACGTGGGAGGCGGCGGGGAAGAGGAAGACCTCGGTGCGGCACTCCTCCGGGACGATCTCGCCGGTCTCGATCTCCGGCGCGTCCTTCCAGAAGGTCGCGCTCTCGATCTCGAACAGGTCGCGGACGACCAGCCAGTCGAGGTTGGCCATGCCGAGGCGCTGCGCGCGGCCGTGGGCCGAGCCGACCGCCGGGTTCTGCCCGAGCAGGAAGTAGCCCTTGACCGTGCCGTCGATCATGTCGAGCACGGTGCGGTAGGTGCCGTGGTCGCCGGTGATCCGCGGCAGGTAGTCGAAGCAGAAGTCGTTGTCCGGGGTCGCCGCGTCGCCCCAGTAGGCCTTCAGCAGGTTGACGCCGTAGGCGCCGGCGTTGGCCCAGAACCCCTTGGCGCCGGGGTTGCGGACCGCGTCGATCCAGTCGGTGAGCGTCTGGTGCTTGGCCGCGTTGGGCATCGGCAGGTAGCCGGGGAGGATGTTGAACAGCGTCGGGATGTCGGTCGACCCCTGGATGCTCGCGTGCCCGCGCAGCGCCATGATGCCGCCGCCCGGGCGACCCATGTTGCCGAGCAGCAGCTGGAGGATCGCGCCGGCGCGGATGTACTGCACGCCGACGCTGTGCTGGGTCCAGCCCACGCTGTAGACCAGCGCCGTGGTGCGCTCCCGACCCGAGTTCTCCGTCCACGCCCGGCAGACCGCGAGGAAGTCCTCCTGCGAGACGCCGCAGACCTGCTCCACCACCTCGGGGGTGTAGCGGGCGTAGTGGCGCTTGAGCACCTGGTAGACGCAGCGCGGGTGCTGGAGGGTCTCGTCACGCTGCGGGCGCGCGCCCACCGACGTGCCGTGCGACTCGTGCTGCAGGCCGGCTGCGGTGTCGCGGTGCTCGACGTGGTCGCCGGAGCTGTCGGCCTGCGAGCGGTGCAGGTCCTCGTCGTCGTCCTCCGAGGCGTACTGCCAGCTCGTCGGGTCGTACGTCCGGGTCTCGGGGTCGAAGCCGGAGAACAGGCCGTCGAGGTCGTCGGTGTCCTGGAACTTCTCGCTGACGATCGTCGCGGCGTTGGTGTAGCTGACGACGTAGTCGCGGAAGTCGAGGCCGTTCTCGAGGACGTAGTTGATGATGCCGCCGAGGAACGCGATGTCGCTGCCGACGCGGATCGGCACGTGCTGGTGGGCCAGCGCGCTGGTGCGGGTGAACCGCGGGTCGACGTGGATGATCCGCGCGCCGCGCTTCTTCGCCTCCACGACCCACTGGAAGCCCACCGGGTGGGCCTCGGCCATGTTGGATCCCTGGATGACGATGCAGTCAGCGTTGGCCAGGTCGGCCGTGAAGCCGGTGGCGCCGCCGCGTCCGAAGCTGGTCCCCAGACCGGGGACGGTGGCGGAGTGTCAAATGCGCGCCTGGTTCTCGATCTGGATGGCGCCCATCGCGGTGAAGAGCTTCTTGATGAGGTAGTTCTCCTCGTTGTCCAGCGTGGCGCCGCCGAGGCTGGCGATCCCCATCGTGCGCCGGACCTTGCGTCCCTGCTCGTCGAGGTCCTGCCAGGAGTCGCGCCGTGACTTCACGACACGGTCGGCCACCATGCCCATCGCCGTGTGGAGGTCGAGCTCCTCCCACTCCGTGGCGTAGGGGCGGCGGTACTTCACCGCGGTCTGGCGCAGCTCGCTGGTGACGAGGTTCTTGCTGGCCGAGCCCTTGGGGCACAGCCGGCCGCGGTTGACCGGGCTGTCGGGGTCGCCCTCGACCTGCACGACCTGCTCGTCCTTGACGAAGACCTTCTGGCCGCAGCCGACGGCGCAGTAGGGGCACACGCTGCGGGCGACGCGGTCGGCGGTGGCGGTGCGCGGCGCGACCTCGTCGGTCTGCTTCGACCGGACGGACCGTCCACGTCCGAGGAGGTCGCCGTCGGCGAGCTGGCGCAGGACGGGCCACGGCAGCAGTGAGCGCTTGTTGCTCGCCCGCTCCGACATCCGTCCTCCTGGGTCCGCCGTGCTGGCCGGTGCTGGCCGTTGCTGGTCCAGCCGTACGGACGGAGTACCCCGTCCGGTCGGTGCCATGCGGTGCTCCGACCCTAGGACGTCGAGGTGGTGCGGTCCACCGTCGCGGGTGGTGGGCTCAGCGGTGGAGCACCACCTTGAGCGCCCCGGTCTCCGCGGCGCGACCGAAGGTGTCGTAGGCCTCCACCATCTCGTCGAGGGCGAACCGATGGGTGGCGAACTTCTCCGCCGGCAGCCGGCCCTGGGCCAC
Organism: uncultured Nocardioides sp.; assembly: GCA_964503015.1. Taxonomy (GTDB): domain Bacteria; phylum Actinomycetota; class Actinomycetes; order Propionibacteriales; family Nocardioidaceae; genus Nocardioides. The sequence continues at coordinate 6,331 of CAZDAO010000144.1, forward strand.
CAACCTGAGCAGCATCGGTGTGGTGCTGGTGCTCACCAGCCCGGTCGTGATCGACAGGTCCATGATCCACAGGTCCTGGATCGGCAGCTCCACCGGAGCGCCGTGCACGCCCACGTTGGCCACCGAGCCGCCGGGCCGCACGATCTGCAGGCACGCCGCGAAGCTCGCCGGCACGCCCACCGCCTCGATCGCGACGTCGACGCCGAGCCCGTCGGTCATGGCCCGGACCTGGTCGGCCCAGTCCGCGGCTGCACTGTCGACGGTGTCGGTGGCACCGAAGCCGCGCGCCATCTCGAGCCGGCTGGCGTCGAGGTCGAGCGCGATGACGCGGGCGGCGCCGTACAGCCCGGCGGTCATCATCGCCGAGAGCCCGACCGGTCCCGCCCCGACGACCGCGACGACGTCGCCGGGCTGCACCCGGCCGTAGCGCACGCCGATCTCGAAGCCGGTCGGCAGGATGTCCGACAGCATGACCGCGGCCTCGTCGCCCACGCCGGCGGGGAGCTTGTGGAGGGTGTTGTCGGCGAAGGGGACGCGCACCAGCTCGGCCTGGGTCCCGTCGATCAGGTGACCGAAGATCCAGCCGATCCCGGCGGCACCCTCGTCGGCGAGGCAGTGGGCGTAGAGGCCGCGGTGGCAGTAGGAGCACGCCCCGCAGGCGGCGATGCAGGAGATGATCACGCGATCCCCCACCTCGATGGTCGAGACGGACGACCCGACCTCGACGACCGTCCCGACGCCCTCGTGGCCGAGGACGCGTCCCTCCGTGACGGCCGGGACGTCGCCCTTGAGGATGTGCAGGTCGGTGCCGCAGATCGTCGTGGTGTCGATCCGGACGACGGCGTCGGTGCCGTGCACGAGCACCGGGTCCGGTACCTCCTCCCACTGCTTCCTGCCGGGCCCGTGGTAGACGAGTGCCTTCATCGGTCGCATCCTCCGTCGCGTCGTTTCGGGTGGGTCGGACCCAGCGGTCCACCTCCCACTGTCGCGACCGCCCCGACGCCTCGACAGAGGCCAAGGTCACCTGCTGCCGGGCCCCTCGCGCGGATCAACGGACGGTGACGAGGGTGTCGCCGCGCGGCACGACCTCGCCGACCACGGGGTGTCCCGGCAGCTCGCCGACCACGAGCAGGCCCCCGGAGGTCTGGGCGTCCGCGAGGAGCAGCAGCTCGTCCTCGCCGACGTCGGAGGCGAGGTGCGGCCGGACCCAGTCGAGGTTGCGGCGGCTCCCCCCGGGGACGAACCCCTCGGCCAGCGACTGGCGCGCCCCGTCGACGTACGGCACCGCGGCGGCGTCGACGACCGCGGTGGTCCCGCTGGCGCGCATCATCTTCATCAGGTGGCCGAGCAGGCCGAAGCCGGTGACGTCGGTGGCCGCCCGCAGCCCGGCCTCCACCGCGGCGGCGGACGCCTCCTTGTTGAGGGTGCTCATCACCGCGATCGCCTCCTCGAAGCGCTCGCCGGTGGCCTTGTGCCGGTTGTTGAGGACGCCGAGGCCGAGCGGCTTGGTCAGCGTCAGCGGCAGCCCGGCGCGTGCGGCGTCGTTGCGCAGCAGCCGATCGGGGTCGGCGAGGCCGGTGACCGCCAGGCCGTACTTGGGCTCCGGGTCGTCGATGCTGTGCCCGCCGGCCAGGTGGGCCCCCGCCTCGGCGCACGCCTCGGCGCCGCCGCGCATCACCTCGGCGGCGAGCTCGAAGGGCAGCCTCTCGCGCGGCCAGCCGAGCAGGTTGACCCCGACGACCGGCGTGCCGCCCATCGCGTAGACGTCGGAGAGCGCGTTGGTGGCGGCGATGCGACCCCAGTCGTAGGGGTCGTCGACGACCGGCGTGAAGAAGTCGGTGGTCAGGATGACGACGCGGCCGGTGCCGTCCGCGGCCGGGTGGATCCGGACGGCGGCGGCGTCGTCGCCGTGCTCGACGCCCACGACCAGGTCGCCCGGGGCGTCGCCCCCGGCCCGGCCGCCGGGCAGGTCGCCGAGGACCCGCTCCAGCTCGCCCGGCGGGACCTTGCACGCGCACCCCCCGCCTGCGGCGTACTGGGTCAGGCGGATCTCCTGGTCGGGCGCGGTGCTCTCGTCGAGGCTCACCCGGCCAATCTAGGTCTGCCGTCCAGACCGACGCCTGTCCTCGCCCGCCGCCCGCCGAACGCCCGCCGAACGCCCGCC
>CAZDAO010000145.1:0-551 GCA_964503015.1 uncultured Nocardioides sp.
CTCGTCGAGCAGGGAGTCGGGGGTGAAGCCGAGCAGGTCGGTGGCCAGCTTGTGGGTGACGCCGTCGGGTCCGGCGCCGCCGAGCAGCTGGTCGAGCACGGAGAGCGTGTCGCGGGCGGAGCCGGCGCCCGCCCGCACGACGAGCGGCAGGGCGGCCGACTCGATCGCGACGCCCTCCTCGGCGGCGAGCTGGGAGAGGTAGTCGCTGAGCAGGCGCGGCGGGATCAGGCGGAAGGGGTAGTGGTGGGTGCGCGAGCGGATGGTCGGCAGCACCTTGTCGGGCTCGGTCGTGGCGAAGATGAAGCGCAGGTGCGGCGGCGGCTCCTCGACCAGCTTGAGCAGGGCGTTGAAGCCCTGCGTGGTGACCATGTGCGCCTCGTCGATGATGTAGACCTTGTAGCGGTCACGCACGGGCGCGAAGAACGCCTTCTCGCGCAGGTCGCGCGCGTCGTCGACGCCTCCGTGCGACGCGGCGTCGATCTCGATGACGTCGATCGACCCCGGGCCGCCGCGCGCGAGGTCACGACAGCTGTCGCACTCGCCGCACGGGT
>CAZDAO010000145.1:561-1857 GCA_964503015.1 uncultured Nocardioides sp.
GTCGGAGACCGGAGCCTGGGCGCAGTTGAGTGCCCGCGCCAGGATCCGCGCCGAGGTGGTCTTGCCGCAGCCGCGGGGTCCGGAGAAGAGGTAGGCGTGGTTGACGCGGTTGGCCGCGAGCGCAGCCCGCAGCGGCTCCGTGACGTGATCCTGGCCGATGACCTCGGCGAACGTCTCGGGCCGGTAGCGGCGATAGAGCGCGAGCGGTGACTCCACGTCGTGGAGCCTATCCGGCGGATATGACAAGGCCCCCCACGCACCCGTCAGAGCTCACTGACCCTTGCTGCCTTCCGGCCCTGGGGGATTGGGCGAGGTGACGCCGCGTGGGGGGTTGCCGTGGATTCTAGGTGAGCGGCGATCGACGGCCCAAAACCGGGGCCCCGGCGGGCGTCGTACGGGCGATTTCACCGGCCACGGAGCCGACGGGTACGCTCCTCCGCGGAGGTATCGCCTAGTGGCCTATGGCGCTCGCTTGGAAAGCGGGTTGGGTTAATAGCCCTCGGGGGTTCGAATCCCCCTACCTCCGCCGCCACGAGGGCCCCGCACCGGTCGGTGCGGGGCCTTCGGCGTTCAGCGCAGCCGGGCCTCGAGCCCGTAGCGCCACTCCTCCGAGATCAGCAGGCTCCCCTCGTCGAGCCGGCGCTCCACGGCGTCGACCAGCATCGCCGACGCCTTCTCCGGGTAGACGCGGTCCCAGGCGAGCTCGGCGCGGTGCTCGAAGACGTGGTGGATGACGCTGACCATCAGGTCCTTGCTGACTGGCGGGGCCAGGAAGTTGCTGCCCGCGAGGAAGGTCTCCGAGCGGTCGGAGCCGAAGCGCAGCGTCACGCACGGCACCTGGAGGACGTTGGCCTCCTCCACGATGCTGCCCGAGTCGGTCACGATGACGGCGCACATCGACATGGCGGCCACGACGTCGAGGTAGCTGTCCCACACGGGCGTCGAGATCAGCGCGTCGCCGTACCGGGCCTCGAGGTCCTCCAGCCACTGGCGGCGACCGAAGTTGTCGATGGCGGACTCGGTGCCGAGCAGCCGGATGAACAGGACGTGGTGCCCCTGCTCGAGCAGGGCCTCCATCGCGTCCATCAGCAGGTTGAAGCGCTCGCGGTTGGTGGTGTTCTCGCGGCGGTGCACGCAGAAGCGGAGGAACGACCCGTCGCCCATCTGCGGGAACTTCTGCAGCACCTGGTTCTTGTCGCTGCCGGCGATGGCCTGCTCCAGCGCGTCGACCACGGAGTTGCCCACGACGTCGATCGCCGCGGGGGCGAAGCCCTCGTCGAGGAGGACCTCGCGGTT
>CAZDAO010000145.1:1867-8474 GCA_964503015.1 uncultured Nocardioides sp.
AGAGGCTGGTTCACCGTGGTGAGCGTCGGCTTGCACCAGGTGCCGGATCGCAGGTCGTCGAAGCCGACGACGCTCACGTCGCCGGGCACCGACAGACCGCGGCTCTCCGCGGCGGCGTACACCCCGTGGGCGTGGAGGTCGGAGCCGGCGTCGGCGACGCGGGTGTTGAACTGCTCGGGCGAGGGCTCGCGGCTGCCCTTGGACCAGCTCGCACGGTCGACGGACTGCTCGCGGAACGACGTCCAGTCGAGGTCCGCGCCCTGCTCGAGCCAGCCGCGCAGCACCTCCGGCCTCGGGGAGAGGGTGCGCAGGCCGGCCTCCACGTGCACCAGCGCCTGCCGCTCGCCGAAGGTCGCCAGCGAGCCCGCCATCGCCGTGGTGGTGTCGCCGTGGACGTAGGTGATCGGGAAGCCGCCGCGCTCGGCGAAGCCGCGCAGGTAGAGGGCGAGCTTGGCGGTGATGCCCGAGACCAGGTCGTTGACGCCGCCGCGCACCTCGAGGTTGATGTCCTCGCGCACGCCGAACTCGTCGAGCATCGACTGGGAGAGGTTGTGGTCGTAGTGCTGGCCGGTGTGGCACAGCACCACGTCGTGGCCCCGGTCGCGGAGCTCGTGGTAGATCGGCGCCTGCTTGATGATGTCGGGCTTGGTCCCGACGACGACGATGTGCTGGCTGTTCTCGTGGGACATGGGTTCCTTCGGTGGGTGCTTCTGCGTCGCAGGTGCCGGTGGCCGGTCAGGGTCAGAGGAGGTCTTCGCGCGTGCTCGCCGCGAGGAGCGAGCGCAGACGCTCGAGGGTGCCGGTGTCGAGGGCCTTCTGCTTGTCGAGGACGTAGACGGCGTCCTCGTGCGTGACGACGATGAGGCCGCGGGCGCCGAGCGTCACGACCGGGCGTCCGTCCATGCTGGCGACCAGGGTGTCCTCGGCATCGAGCTGGAGGGCGGGCCCGATCGAGGTGACCCGCTGGTCGTGCAGCACCCGCTCGAGGCGGGTCCAGGTGCCGACGTCGGTCCAGCCCAGCCGGCGGGGCACGACCAGGCACTCCATGCCGGCCCACATCAGCGGGTAGATCTCGTGCCCGCCGATGGCGGCGCCGCGGTAGGCCCGGTCGGCGGTGGCACCCCGGGCGAACCGCTCGATCGAGTCGAAGATCAGCGGCAGCGCGGTGCGGTAGGCGTCGCACGCCTGCCCGACGCGTACGCCGTAGCAGGCGGTGTTCCAGTAGAGCCGGCCGGTCTCGGCGAGCTCGTCGACGAGGTCCTGGTCGGGCTTCTCGTGGAAGGAGTCGATCACCTCGACACCGTCCTGGCTGCCCTCCTGGCTGCCCTTGGTGTGGATGTAGCCCAGGCTGGGGTCGTAGCGGGTCGGCTCCGCGCCGAGCACCACCATCGACCGCGGCGTCTCCTCGAGCTGGGCGAGCATGTCGCGCGAGGCGGTGTTGAACGCCTCCTCCTCGTTGATCAGGTGGTCGGAGGGCGCGATGAGGGCGGGCGCGTTGCCGTAGAGGTGCTGCAGCGTGGCGATGCTGAGCGCGAAGGCCGTCGCCGGCCCGGCGGGGTCCTCCTCGAGGATGAGGTTCTCCGGCGGCACCGGGCCGAGGTTGGCCCGAGCGGCGTCGGCGAAGCGGGCGCGCGTCGAGACGTGGATCCGGCGGGGGTCGACGATCTCGCTCAGCCGCTCGATCGTCCCGGTCAGCAGCGGCCGGTCGCGCACCACGGGCTGGAACTGCTTGGGCGCCCGGTCGCGGCTGATCGGCCACAGCCTCGAGCCCTGGCCGCCGGCCAGGATGACCGCGACCGGCTCGTCGGAGGTGTCACTCATACGTCGATTCCACCATGCCCACGGGTGCCGCACCGGTGCATTCGGGGAAGCAGCCGGCGAACACCGGGCGCTCGGCGGTCACGAGCGTCGGATGAGCGGACGCAGCATGAACGCCAGGGCGAGCAGCGACCCGGCGACCAGGCCGGACCACAGCAGCACCGCGCGGGGGGTGCCGAAGAGGTCGACCTGCTCGGGTGGCGGCGGCGCCTGCGCGTCGGCGTGCACCTCGGCGACCGTGGTCTCGACCTTGCCCTTGCGGCCCACCTCGACCTGCCGGGTGAGGGCGTCGTGCGCCTGGACCACGCCTGCGCCGGTCCACGGGTTCTCGACCTGGCCGTCGGGTCCGGTCGGCGCGCCCGCACCCTCGGTCGTGGCCTGCAGCCGGGCGACGAGCTGCTGCGGGGTCTCACGCGGGAAGCGCTCGCGCAGCAGGGCCACCAGGCCGCTCACCTCGGCGGCGGCCCACGACGTCGCGACCTCGCCGACCACACAGACCTGGCCGGTCGCGTTGGCCGAGATGGCACCCAGGGTGGGCGCGGCGACGTCGGTGTCCATGTTGGGCACGACGGACGCGCTCGGGTCGTCGTTGCCCGGCGGCGTGGCGCTCACCGCGACGACGCCGGGGTAGTCGGCGGGGTAGACGTCGGCGTCGCTGCCCGGGGTCCCCTGGAAGTCGTCGTCCTCCTCGGCCTTGTTGCCGGACGCGGCGACCACGACCACCGGGAGGTCGACCAGCTTCGCGACGGCGGCCTCCAGTGCCGGGTCGGCGCTCCGCACCGCGAGCGAGATGTTGACGACGTCGAAGCGCTCGCGCGGGTAGGCGTCGATCACCGCCTCGATCCCCGCGACGAGCCCTGCCGAGGTCAGCGGCTTCTGGCCCTGGCTGGTGTCCGCACCATCGGCGTCGAAGACCTTCACGTCGTAGACGCGGGCGTCGGGGGCGACGCCGTGCGGGCCGGCGATCAGACCGGCCACGATCGTGCCGTGGCCCGAGAGCAGCCCGTTGGGGTCGGTGCCGGCCACGGCCGCGAGCCCGACCCGGTCGATGCCCTCGACCGGCCACACGCCGCTGTCGATGACCGCGACCTTGACGCCGCGGCCGGTGGCGAGCTCCTGGGCCTGCTCGACGTGCATGCGGTCGAAGGCGGCGTTGTCCTTCTCATGGGTGTCGGCGAGCGGCTCGGAGCCGGGCACCTCTCCCACCGAGCAGGGAGCGTCGTGGTCGGCGGCGGCCGGGCCGGCCCACACGGGGACGAGACCCGCGGCGAGGACGCCGGCCGCGACCGTCGTACGGAGCCGGGGGGCGCGTGTCCGGGGGTGGGTCATCAGCCGGCGTCCGCTTCGGAGTCCGGCGGCGGCGCGTCGGCCGGCACCCGGCGAGCGGCGTTGGTGGACAGCGGCACCCCGGTCTGGAAGAACTCCAGCCAGGCGCTCGGCACCAGCCGCGGCTCGACGTCCGCGTAGCCGATGTAGCCGGGCACCTCCGGGCCGACGAGGAGGTACTTCTCGCCCTTGGTGTCGATGACGTAGCGGGTGCCGTCGTCGGCCGCCTCGCCCGACCCCGAGAGGACGTAGGCGCCGGCGCTCGGCTCGACGTCGACGTCGTGGCGTCCGGCGCCGACGTCGGACGGGTCGGCGGCACCCGTGGGGTTCGTGGCCAGGCTCACGGAGGCGTCGTCACCGGCCCGGGGGTGCAGGACGGCGCACATCGCGCCGCCCTTCAGCGCGACCGGGACGGTGGCCGGCCACTCGGCGGGGTAGGTCGGGTCACCGAAGTCGGCGAACAGGTCGTCGTCGATCTGCGCGACCGGGGTGCCGACGACGTCGTAGACCAGTCCGGCGAAGTCGCTGAGCCGCTGCGGCTTCTCGTCGCCGAGCAGGTAGTAGGTGCCGCTGCTCGACTGCAGCAGGTCGCCGACCCGGAAACGGGTGAGGTCGGCGCGGGTGTCGGCGTAGGGGACCGGCTGCCCCTCGTCGTCGATGCCGAAGGAGTCGGCCTCGAGCGGGTCGCCGAGCGGGAACAGGTTGAGCCACTCCTCGTCGACCTCGACGGGCGTGGCGCTGAAGTCGAGCTTGTTGCCCAGGGTCGAGGCGGCGGTGGAGTCGGCCGGCATCGGGAGGCGGAACGCGCTCCCCTGCTCGCTGCCCACCGGCGGCGCGGTCGCGATCAACCACTGCTCGCCACCGCTGGACACCAGGAACGCGGTGCCGACCAGGTCCTCGACCGTGGGGTCCTGCTGGACGGCCAGCTTGATGCCGACGTCGGAGCCCGTGCAGGCGGTCCACCCGTCGACGACGAGCTCGTCGGGCGACGGGAGCCCCGCGGGAGCGCCCTCGATGCCGAGGTCGTCGCCGAGCTGGACCGAGCGGATGTACTTGTCGCGCACGGTGAAGGGCGTGAGGTCGGGCTCCCCGATGAGCAGCTGCGCGGAGACGTAGTTGGGGACCCGCTGGAGCCTCGGGTCGTCGCCCCCGCGGAGGACGACGTACTGCTCGCCGGTGTCCTTGGAGATGACGAAGCTGCCGGTCTCCAGCCACTGCGCCGGAGGCCGGCCGAGCAGGAAGCCGGCGATCGCGGCTCCCGCGAGGAGCAGCACGGACAGCGCGACGCCGCCGATCAGCACCCGGCCCGGGCGCACCGGCTCGACCTCGCGCCCGCCGGGGGCACCGGAGACGAACGCCGGCACCAGCCGGCGCCGGCTGAACGCGTGGGCCTCGACGAGGTCCTTCTTGGTCGCCATCCCTCGGCCCGCCTCAGCCCGCGACCGCGGAGACGAATCCGGCCGCCAGCACCATCAGCGGCAGCAGCGCGATCAGCGTGAGCGTCTCGACGATGTCGCCCATCCGACCGCGCCGGACGGAGGCCGACGCGGGCACGAGGGTGAGCGCGAGGAGCACCGCGCCGACGCCGGCGAGGCCGATCGCCGCCCCGGCACGCCAGCCGTCGTGGATGAGCAGCATCGAGACGGCGACCGAGACGAGCCCCAGGATCCCGGAGGCCAGGCCGGCCAGCACCTCGGCGCTGGTGCGGTACTGGCGGGTGCGGAACATGACGGCGAGGCAGCACACGGCCGCCAGCACCGTGCCGAACACCCCCCGGTCGACGGCGAACGGGGCGAAGAAGACCAGCAGGGTGCCGACGGTCGCGGAGACGGCCAGCAGGATCTCGTGTCCCACCCGGGCGTCGCCCGCCACCTCGTCGGGGTCGATGTCCTCCGGGTCGGCGGTGATGTCGTGCAGGGAGTAGAGTTGGTCGACCTTGGTGCCGGTCACCCCGAGGGCCAGCCACGGGAAGATGCTGCCGGCCAGCACCACCAGGGTCATCAGCACGGTGAAGACCACACCGGGCTCCAGCGAGGCCACGCGGATCAGCACCGAGCTGGCGACGAGGACCGCGCCCGCCACGATCGCCGGGATCACCAGGGGCCTGCCGTCCTGCAGGCCGACCACCGCGACCAGGCCGGCGGCGAGCACGCCGAGGCCGGCGAAGAGGAGCGGGTCGGCGAAGAAGGCGTCGTCGAGGGGCCAGCGCCAGCCGGGGAGCTCGCCGGGCGCGAGCAGCAGACCGGCGACCGCGCCGTAGAACGCGGCGAGGAGCGACACGACGACCCCGGCCTCGGATTCGTGCTGGGCGCGCGCGAGCACGATGCCGCCGACGACGAGCAGTCCGGCGATCACCGCGGCGGCCACGCCGCCGAGGACGCTCTCCCCCTGGAGCAGCAGCGCGAGCGCGCCGAGCCCGAGCAGGATGCTGCCCGCACCGAGCGCCGTACGCCGCCCGGCTGCGGGCTCCCACGGTCGCAGCTCGTTCTCGACGACGTCGGCCATCGCCTCCACCACGTCGTCGTACACGCGCGGGGAGGGGTCGTCGACGCCGGCCGTGACGGTGAGCAGTCCGCCGTCCTCGATGCCCTGCATGGTGAGGCCGGCGTCGTTGGCGAGGACACGTCCGTCCTGGGTGACCAGGCGGTAGCCGCCGTAGACCGTCGACGCGTCGAGCAGGCCGACGGAGCGGGCCAGCTCGGGCACGAGCTCGGCGACCGGGATGGAGCCCGGCAGCACCAGATCGACCCGTCGCGATCCCGAGGCGATGGTCACCCGGACCAGGCCCGAGGCAACCGAGGACCCCTGACTCATTGGCGTTTCCCCCTGATCGTGCTTCCACTGCGCCGGCCCGAGCAGCCCTGTCGACGAACGGGGTGCAGCCTAGGCGACGTCGCGCCCGCGCGCGGACGTGGCGTGCGGCGGGCCGTCACCCGTGGGCGACCCCGGACACGGCCGAGGCCGGCCGCCCCCGGAGGGACGGCCGGCCTCGGTCAGCCGGCGGGACGCTCAGAAGCGGTTGGCACCGCGAGCGTCGGCAGCCTTGTACTCGGCGTTGGACGAGTCGACGCCCTGGCTGGCCTGCTGGAGCAGGAGCGTCATCTCGGTCATCGCCTGGTCCCACTTGGCCTTGGCCTGGTCGTAGGCCATCTTGGCGTTACCGTTCCAGTCCGACTTCAGGGGGTTGAGCTCGTTCTCGAGCTGGTCGAGGCGGGACTCGATGTCCTTGGCGGCCTTCATCACGTCGGCCGCACCGGCCTCGAGGTGGCCGTGCTGGACCTTGATTCCGTCGAAAGTCATGTCGATCTCCTAGATCTCGAAGTCTGTGTGTCGGCCGGTCAGCCGAGACGGCCCTGCAGGTTGACGTGGGCGGCGGACTGGCTCTCGTCGGTGGAGACGTTGTCGCGCTCGGTCTCCTTCATCGACGCGGAGAGCTGGTCGAGGGCCTTGAGGATGGTCTCCT
>CAZDAO010000146.1:0-8463 GCA_964503015.1 uncultured Nocardioides sp.
TCACCGCGTGCCGCCTCGCGTCCTCGCTCGAGCGGGTCACCGAGGTGCCGGCCGACGAGGCCGACCGTCGCCTGCGGTCGGTCCGCGGCATCGGCGTGTGGACCAGTGCCGAGGTGCGTCAGCGGGCGCTCGGCGACGCCGACGCGGTGAGCTTCGGTGACTACCACCTCGCCAACTGGGTCGGCTGGGCCCTCGTCGGCCACGACATCACCGACGAGGAGATGGCCGAGCTCCTCGAGCCCTACCGTCCCCAGCGCGGTCGGGCGGCGGCGATGGCGATGGCCGGCGGCCGGACGCGGCCCCGCCGCGGGCCGCGGATGAGCGTGCCCACCCACCTGCCGACCCGCTGACCCACCGTCCGAGCTCCCCCAGAAATGGAGTCGCCAGCCCGGAGGAGCGGCGGTAGCGTCGATCCATTGCTGGACGCCGGGGGAAGGCGCGAGGGAGGGCCGCCATGAGCGACGTCGATCCTGTCCTGCTGCTGGCCACGACCGACGAGACGACACGTGACGTGATCGGCGGGGAGCTGCGCCGCAGGTACGGAGGCGACTACGAGGTCGTGGTCTGCTCGAGCTACGACCACGCGCGCGCCGTCCTCGAAGGCCTGCGCCGGTGGGGGCGCCAGGTCGCGCTGGTGGTCGCCTGCTACGGCCCCGACGACCGCCACGGCCTGGACTTCCTGCGCCGGGCCTACAACCTGCACCCGTCGGCGAAGCGTGCGATCGCGGCGATCTGGGGCGACTTCGCCAGCACGCCGGAGGTCTTCTCCGCGATCGGGCACGGCCACGCCGAGCTGCTCCTGCTCCGCCCGGAGCGACGCCGCGACGAGGAGTTCCACGGGGCCATCACCGACGCCCTCGACGACTGGCACCTGGCCCAGGGCATCGGGTTCGAGGCGGTGCGGATGATCGGCGAGCAGCGCGACGAGCGCACCCACGCCCTGCGCGACCAGTTCGCGCGCAACCACATCCCGGTCGGTTTCCACCAGGTGGGCACCGAGTCGGCCAATCGCCTGCTGGCCGACCTCGGCCTCGACGACCCCGACCTGCCGGTGCTCCAGCTCGCGTTCACCAGCCCGCCGACCACCCTGGTCGCCCCCGACGACCTCGAGATCGCCGACGCGTTCGGGCTGATGCGTCCGCTGACGCCCGACCGCGTCTACGACGTCGTGGTGGTGGGCGCCGGGCCGAGCGGCCTGGCGGCCGCGGTCTACGCCTCGTCCGAAGGACTGTCGACGATGGTGGTGGAGCAGCAGGCGGTCGGTGGCCAGGCCGGCACCTCGTCGCTGATCCGCAACTACCCGGGCTTCTCGCGCGGCGTCAGCGGAGCCCATCTGGCGTTCCGCTCGTTCCAGCAGGCGTGGTCGTTCGGCACGGAGTACTCCTTCCTCCGCCAGGTCGTCGCGCTCGGCACCGACGGCGACCTGCGCACGGTGTCGATGTCGGACGGCTCCGTCGTCCGCGCCCGCAGCGTCGTCATCGCGGCCGGCGTCGACTACCGCCGGCTCGACGTCTCCGAGCTGGAGTCCCTGGTGGGACGGGGCGTGTTCTACGGCGCTGCGGTGTCCGAGGCACCGTCGATGGCGGGTGGCGAGGTCTACGTCGTCGGCGGGGGCAACTCGGCGGGCCAGGCGGCACTGCACCTGGCGCGCTACGCCCGCCAGGTCACGCTGCTGGTCCGCGGGCCGTCGCTCGCGGCCAGCATGTCCGAGTACCTCATCTCCCAGCTCGAGGCCACCCGCAACGTCGCGCTGCGCTACAACACCGCCGTGCTCGGGGGTCGGGAGGAGGACGGCTGCCTGGCCGGACTCACCCTCGGGTCCCCGCACGGAGGCTCGGGAGAGGTGCACGAGGTGCCGGCCAACGGCCTGTTCGTGCTGATCGGCTCCGTCCCCCGCACGTCGTGGCTGCCGCCGGAGATCGCCCGTGACGAGGCCGGCTTCGTCCGCACCGGTCCCGCTGCCGCCGAGGCCGCCGGCGAGTCGATGCGGCTGCCGCTGGAGACGAGCATGGAGGGCGTGTTCGCCGTCGGCGACGTGCGCGCCGGGTCGATCAAGCGCGTCGCCACTGCCGTCGGGGACGGCGCCACCGTGATCGCGCTGCTCCACGGCTACCTCGCCGCGCACCCGCTGGCGCAACCCGCTCCATGAGCCGCCGGCACGCGACCCGGCGCGATGTCGCCGTGACCCGTCCGATGCGTGTCCTGCTGGTGGTCGCGGCGGTCCTGGTGTTCCTCGCCGGCTTCCAGCTCACGGTCTTCCCGACACGGACCGACGAGTGGTTCTCGTGGACGATCGACGTGCCGATGACCGCGGTCTTCCTCGGCGCGGCGTACTGGTCGAGCGCCGTCCTCGAGCTCTCCGGTGCGCGCTCGTCCGGGTGGGGCCGGGCCCGGCTCACGGTGTGGACCGTGCTCGTCTTCACGACGCTGACCTTCGTCGTCACGGTCGTGCACCTCGACAAGTTCCACCTCGGTGCCGAGCACCCGACGAGCGCGCGCCTCGTGACGTGGGGCTGGCTCGCGATCTACGCCGGCGTACCCGTGGCGATGGCGGTGGCCCTCGTGCTGCAGTCGCGGGCGACCGGCGAGGTCGGTGACGGCGTACGACGCCCGCTGCCCGTGGTCCTGCGCGCGCTGCTGCTCGTCCTGGGAGCGGTCCTGGTCGCTGCCGGCGCCGCGCTGCTGCTGGACCCCGTGTGGGCGTCGCAGGGGTGGTCGTGGCCGCTCACCCCGCTCACCGGCCGCGCGGTCGGCGCGTGGCTGGTCGGGCTGGGTTGGGCCGCGGCACACGCCGTCCTGGTCGACGACGCCGCACAGGTGCGCCCGCTCGGTCTCACCGGTGTCGCCTTCGTGGTGCTCGAGGGCATCGCGCTCGCGCGCCACGGCGACGCCGTCGAGTGGTCGCAGTGGCAGGCAACGGCGTACGTCGTCGGGCTGGCGTGGATCGCTGTCGTGTCGGTGTGGATCCTGCTGCTCCGGGGCGGCCGCACGGTCACATGACCTCAGGCGCCTCGATGCCGAGGAGGTCGAGCCCGCGCACCAGGACGTCACGGGTGAGCCCGGTCAGGGTGAGGCGCGAGGCCGTCACCGCCGGCTCGGCCTTCAGGATCGGGCAGCGCTCGTAGAACACCGAGTAGGTCTGCGCCAGGTCGAAGAGGTAGGTGCACAGCTGGTGCGGCTCGAGGGTCCGGCCGACCTCGTCGACCACGTCGCCGAAGTCGAGCAGCGCCAGCGCGAGGGCACGCTCCTCGGGCGCCGTGACGACCACGTCTCCGGGGGCCACCACACCCGAGTGGCGGAAGATCGACCGCGTGCGGGCCACGGCGTACTGCAGGTAGCGGCTCGTGTTGCCGTTGAGCGCGACCATCCGCTCGAGGTCGAAGACGTACTCGCTGTCGTGCGCGACGGAGAGGTCGGCGTACTTCACCGCGCCGATGCCGACCTGCGGGGCCAGCGCGGCGCGCTCCTCCTCCGACAGCCCCGGGCGGTCCTCGTCGATCGCGGTCCGGGCGGCCGCGACGGCGTCGTCGAGGAGGGCCATGAGGCGCAGCGGGGCGCCCGACCGGGTCCGGAGGATCTTGCGGTCGGGGCCGAGGACGTTGCCGATCCGCACGTGCACGACCTCGACGCCGTCGGGGAGCCACCCGGCCAGCGTGGCGGTCTCCCACACCATCTGCAGGTGGAGCGACTGCGGCGCCCCGATCACGTAGAGCATCCGGTCGGCCGCCATGTCCCGGACCCGGCGCCGGACCGTGGCGAGGTCGGTGGTGGCGTAGCCGTAGCCGCCGTCGGACTTGCGGATGATCAGCGGTAGCGGCTTGCCCTCCCGGCCGGTGTGGCCCTCGAGGAAGACGCAGAGCGCGCCGTCGCTGACGGTGGCGATGCCGGCCTCGGTGAGCTCGTCGCAGACCCGAGCCAGGTCGTCGTTGTAGGTCGACTCGCCCGCGAGGTCGTCGTCGGTGAGGCTGATGCCGAGGCGGGAGTAGATGGCGTTGAAGTAGTGGCGGGAGAGGTCCACCAGCTCGTGCCAGAGTCGCAGCGTCTCCGCGTCGCCGGCCTGCAGGGCCACCACGCGCTCCCGGGACCGGGTCGCGAAGGCCGCGTCGTCCTCGAACCTCGTCCGGGCCGACTGGTAGAAGGTGTTCGGGTCGGTCTCGAGGAGCAGTGCCTCCTCCGAGCCCTCACCGACCTCGAGGAGGCGCTCGATCAGCATCCCGAACGGCGTGCCCCAGTCGCCGATGTGGTTCTGCCGTACGACGGTGTGCCCGAGGTGCTCGAGCACGCGGGCGAGCGCGTCGCCCACCACCGTCGTGCGCAGGTGCCCGACGTGCATCTCCTTGGCAACGTTGGGCGCGGAGTAGTCGATGACCACGCGCTGCGGCGCCGGCCGCGGCACGCCCCGGCGCGGGTCGGCGGCGAGCTCGTCGAGAGCTGAGCCGAGCCACGCGTCCGCCAGCGTGAGGTTGACGAAGCCGGGACCGCTGACCTCGACCCGCTCGCACACGCCGTCGACCTCGAGCGCCTCGACGATGCGCTCGGCCACCTCGCGCGGGGGCATCCCGAGCACCTTCGCGAGGGGGAGCGCGGCGTTGGACTGCAGGTCCGCGAACTGGCTCGGTCGCAGCACCGGGTCGGTGCCACGTCGCTCCACGCCGAAGGCCCTCTCGATCGCGGCGGAGACGAGGGGGGCGAGCGCGGCGTGGGCGGACGGCATGGCGGCAGGCTATGCCCGCGGGATCGCGCCGGGTCAGAGCAGGGGACGCAGAGGGCCGAGGAACGTCTCGGTGAACTTGCGGTTGAGGTCGCGCGCCTGCCACTCGTGGAGGGTCAGCTCGAGGCAGTTCGACTCGTCGGTCGCGAAGACCTCCTCCATCACCGCGGCGAACGCCGGGTCGATCACCTCGAGGTTGATCTCGTAGTTGCCCTGGAGGCTGAGCCGGTCGATGTTGGCCGTGCCGACGGTCGCCCAGCTGCCGTCGATGGTCGCGGTCTTGGCGTGCACCATCGCGTCCTTGAACCGCAGGATCCGGACGCCGGCGCCGAGCAGCTGACCGTAGTAGCCGCGCGAGATCCAGTCGGCGACGATGTGGTTGGACTTCAGCGGCAGCAGGATCCGGACGTCCACGCCGCGCCGCGCCGCCTCGACGAGGCAGTCGACGAAGTCCTGGTCGGGCAGGAAGTAGGCCGTAGTGAGCCAGATGTTGCGGCTGGCCCGGTTGATCGCCTCGAGGTACATGCTGCGGATCGGGAAGCTCCACTGGCGCGGGATGTTGCGGTGGATGCGGATCTGCGGGTCCCAGTCGGAGGCCGTCTCGAGCAGCAGTGGCCGCTCGTTGCGACGCAGGCGGTGGCGCCGGTGCAGGTTCCAGAAGTCGGCGAAGGACCGCTTGAGGTCCCACACGCCGGGACCGGTGATCCGGACGTGGGTGTCTCGCCACTCCGTGGCGTACGCGGACCCGATGTTGTAGCCGCCGAGGAAGGCGACCTCCTCGTCGACGACGAGCATCTTGCGGTGGTTGCGGCCGTAGCGGCGCAGGTCCCAGACCCGGAGACCCGCGGTCCAGATCGGGTAGCGCAACACCTTCAACGAGGGCGGGAAGCGCTTGAACGCAGGGGAGACGACGACGTTGGCGAAGCCGTCGTAGATGCAGTGCACGTCGACCCCGCGAGCGGCGGCCGCGGTGAGGGCGGTCTTGAACTTCCAGCCGATCTCGTCGCCCTTCCAGATGTAGGTCTCGAAGAGGATCTGCTTCTTGGCCCCGTCGATCGCGGCCAGCATGTCGTCGTACAGGTCGCGCCCGAAGGTGTATGTCGTGATCTCCCCGGCGCCGACCGGCACCGTCGCCGGGCCGGTGACCGGGAACGGCTTCGGCTTCTTGCCGCGGCGACGGTAGGAGTCGACGAGCGACAGCGCGATCGCGAAGCCGAGCTGGAGGCCGAGGAGCCCGAGCAGGCCGCGCCGCACGGAGGTCAGCAGGCGGGCGGCGGTCACGCGCACAATCTAGCGGGGGCCCCGGTGGGGAACCGGCCACGCGGCTGGCACGATGCCGCGTCGCCTCGTCGACCACGTCGCCGTCACCCTCGACGGGTTCATCGCCGGACCGGACGGCGGTGACCCCAGCGGGTCCGTGTTCCTGCCGGTGACTCCCGACCTCGTCGAGCACCTCGTGTCGGCCTGGCCCGAGACGCTGCCCTCGGCGTCTCCGGTCCGGGCACGCACTTCGACACGGTCGTCGAGGGGCGCGGCTCTCCTACGACGTGGGCCTGGCGGCGGGGCTCCTCGACGCCTACCCGCACCTGCGGCACCTCATGGTGTCGCGCTCGCTGGCCGACCGGGACGACCTTCCGGTCGAGGTCGTCGACGGCGACCCGGTCGAGCGGATACGGCAGCTGAAGGCGGAGGAGGGGCTGGACATCTGGCTGGTCGGTGGCGGCACGCTCGCCCACGCGCTGCGGCCCGAGATCGACCGGCTGGTCCCCAAGGTCAACCCGTCGGTGATCGGCGACGGCAAGCGCCTCTTCGAGGGCCCGTTCACCCAGGCCCGCTTCGAGCCCGTCGCCCAGGTCGACCTCGCCGGTGGCGTCCGGGTCGTCACCCTCGACCGGGTGCGCTGAGGACTCAGGCGAGCCCGAGCGCTGCGTAGCGCTCCACCTCACACGGCCCGTCGGACAGCACGCGGAAGAGCGCCGCGCGCAGCATCGCCTGCCGCTCCGCACCGCGGCGCCAGTCGTCGAGCGCCTCGGGCGGCGCGCCTCGCCACAGCACCGCGTCGAGGACGCACACCGCCTCGGCCCACAGCGGCGAGCGCCAGGCGGGGGAGAGGTCGATGACGAGCGGCACGCCGGCGGCGTCGAGCAGCACGCCGCCGGCGAGGTCGCGGTGGACGAGCTGCTCGCGGCCGAGGTCGGTGTCGTCCAGCTGCGCGGTGAGGTCCTCGACGAGCTCGGCGAGGCCGGGTTCGGGCCGGTCGCCCGCGGCCCGGAGCGCCGCGTCGGCGTCGTACGCCTGGTGCTCCGCCACCGTCCACCGGTCCGTCGTCTTGCCGAGCTCCGCCGGCCGGGCGGGCACGGCGCTCGCCAGGTGGGCGTGGACGAGGTGGGCGGTCGCGCGGAGCACGTCGAGGTCGCGGCAGTGCGTCGTACCGGGCTCGAAGCGGGTGGCCGCCCAACCGTCGACGGTGAGGCTGCCGTCGCGAGCCGGCACGGGGAGCGCGAGGCGGACCGAGCGTGGTGACTGCTCGTCGAGGCGCACCGCGAGGCGCGCCTGGACCGGCGCCAGCCACGCCTCGGACTCGTCGTGCCCGGGGGAGAGGACGAGGTCGCCGGCTCGCCAGCTGGTGCCCCGGCCGCCCTCGAGCCGCTCGAGCACCCCCTCGGCGGCGAACAGGTCGAGCACGCGGTCCGGCGGTTGGCTCGGGTCGGGCACGGTGCGAGCGTAGGGCCGGCCTGTCGGACAGGACAAAGCCGGCTGGCGCGCCGCTCGCCGCGCGTGTGACCGGCCGTCGGCCGGAGATCGTCCTGTCCGACAGGCCGTGGGATCAGCGGCGGTAGACGAGCTCGGCGGGACTGTTGGCGTGGGCGTGGCGGATGACCAGCTCCGTGCGCCCGGACCGCCGGCGGACCTGCAGGACCGGCTCGGACAGGGTGTTTCCGACGGCCATCTCCTGGTCCATCAGGCGCTCGGGGCAGCCGCCACGCCACGCGGTGCGGGTGACGTGGGGATGGCCGCGCCACACCCGCCAGCGGCCCTCGAGCACGCGGCACCCGCTGCTCGCGGAGATCCGACCGCCGTCGCCGAGCCGGACGAAGGACCGCAGGCCGGGTTTCCACGACGGGCGGTGGTCATCACCCGCGTCGTCGGTCCAGGTGACGAGGCGCCATCGCCGGTCGACGACGTCCGCCCGCGGCCAGGGCTCCTCGAGGCGGAGCTCGAGCTCGACGTCCGCGCCCGTCATGGTGAGGGTGTCCCCCTCCCGGGCGACCGTGCCGACCTCCGTCAACGCGTCGAGGTACGCCGACTCCAGCGCCTCCGGTTCCTCGCCGCACCCGGCGAGGGTCTGCTCGATGCCGTCGCCCGGGACGTCGAAGGAGTCGCCGTCGAGCTCGTAGTCCGCCCCGTAGTCGTTGCACGGCGCCTTGCCGCCGAAGGTGTTCTCGTCGAAGGTCAGCGTGACGTGGGTGTACGGCGTCATCGCGAGCGGGCCGGCCGCGGTGCGCCCGGAGACGAGCACCCAGACGCCGGCCAGGTCGACGTCGGGCTCACTGCCGACGGCCGAGCACCCGGCAGCCGTCAGGCCGAGCGCGAGTGCCACCGCGCCGAGCCCCCGCCGTACCCCCATGGGAGGAGTGTCGTCGCTCCGGGTCACGGCGCGGTCACGATCCGCTCACGAGGCCGTTGTCGGCAGCGGGTCGTAGGCTCGACGCATGCGTCCAGTCACCGATCTCCAGCGCCGGGTGGCCCCC
>CAZDAO010000147.1:0-8347 GCA_964503015.1 uncultured Nocardioides sp.
CGAGGGTGGGCTCCGCGACGGCAAGGCCGCCGCGGCGGGGTTGCTCATCGACACGCTCGAGGAGGCCGGCCTGCCGCCCGAGCTCACCGAGGAGGGCCTCGTCTTCGACGTCGAGCTGACCCGTGCCGAGGCCGAGACGTGGATGCGCGCGTTCACCGACATCCGGCTGGCCCTGGCCACCCGGCTGGGCGTCGAGGCCGGTGACGAGGACTACTGGCACTCCCTCCCCGACGACGACCCGCGCGCGCAGGCCCACGACATCTACGAGTGGGTGGGCTACCTCCAGGAGACCGTGGTCGAGGCGCTCACCTCGTGAGCCCTGTCCCCGACTTCGTCGTCGAGGTCCGCCGCAAGATCGGGCACGACCCGCTCTGGCTGCCCGGCGTGACCGCGGTGGTGCGGCGCGGCGACCAGCTGCTGCTCGTCGAGCGCGCCGACAACGGTCGCTGGGCGCCGATCACCGGGATCCCCGACCCCGGGGAGGAGCCCGCGGTCGCGGCGGTGAGGGAAGCGCTGGAGGAGACCGGCGTGCGGATCCGGGTCGACCGGCTCGCCTCGACCGGCGTGCACGGCGAGATCGTGCACGCCAACGGCGACCGGGCGACCTACCTAGACCTCACCTTCGCCTGCACGTGGGTCGAGGGGGAGGCGCACGTCGCCGACGACGAGTCGACGCAGGTGCGGTGGTGGCCGATCGCCTCGCTGCCGCCGATGGAGGAGGTCATGCGCGCGCGGATCGACGCCGCGCTGAGCGGCGAGCGCGAGGCGAGGTACGTCGCTCCCGCCGGGCAGGACGCCGACGAGCCACCACCCGTGCTCGCGCCGGCCGGGTCGGTGCTCGGGGTGGACGCGTGCCCGTCGGGCTGGGTGGGGGTCGTCCTCGACACCGACCGGCGCGCCTCCGTCTTCGTCGCACCGACCATCGCCGGTCTCGTCGACCTGGTGCGGGAGAGCCACGACGTGGCGGTGGTCGGCATCGACATCCCCATCGGCCTGCCCGACACCGGGGGCCGGCTCGCCGACGCCGAGGCGCGGCGGGAGCTGGTCGGCAAGTCGTCGTCGCTCTTCAGCACGCCCGTGCGCGCCGCCCTCGAGGCCGCGACCTACGAGGAGGCCCGAGCGGCCAACCTCGCCGCGACCGAGGGACGCACCAGCGTCAGCGCCCAGGCGTACGCGCTGCGCGAGAAGGTCCTGCAGGTGGACACCTGGGTGCGCTCGGAGCCGGGCGTCACGGTCGTGGAGGTGCACCCCGAGCTGAGCTTCGCGCGGATGGCCGGCCGCCCGCTGCTCGCCCGCAAGAAGGACCCGGACGGCGTGCGTGCACGGCGCGAGGCGCTGGCGGCGCACGGGATCGTCGCGCCGCCGTGGTTCCGCGGGTCCGGCTTCGGCGAGGACGACCTCCTCGACGCGTGCGCGGTGGTGTGGACCGCCGTACGCCACTCGCTGGGGGTCTCGGAGTCGTTCCCGGCGACCCCGGAGGTCTTCTCCGACGGGATCCCGGCGGCGATCCGCGCGTAGTCGCTTCCGACGTCAGCGAGAGCCGAGGTCCGCGAGGACCGTGCTCGCCCGGTCACCGGTCCGGCCCTCGCGCAACGGGGCGTGACCGGCCCGCATCCCGCGCACCAGCGCCAGGACGAGCTCGGTCCGGACCTCCAGCTGGTGCGGCTCGGGCCGTTCGGGGCCGGAAGAGGCGGCCTGCTCGACGAGGTCGCGCACCAGCTCGTGCTCTCGCTCGTGGACGGACGTCACAGTCGCCGCGAGGGCGTCGTCCCACCGCGCGGCCTCGACGATGCTGAGCCAGATGCCGTCGTACACCTCCTCGAGCCAGGACTGGGGGAGGAGGGCGACCGCCAGGTCCGGCACTGTCGGGGATCCAGCGCCGGAGTGGAAGCGCGCGGTTCGCCTGCGCGCCAGGTGGCGACGTTCGCGGACCCACCGGTCTCCGTAGCGGGCCGCGACGGCGACCCGCATGTCACCGACTGAGGGGAACCACGCTGCGATGGCCTGCGGCGTCACGTTGGCTGCGTCAGCCACGGTGCGCAGCGTGAGCGCGGGCCAGCCGCCCTCGGCCACGATCGGGATCGCGAGGTCCGTCGCCATCTCGGCACGGGCCAGGCTGCCGCGGGAGAACATCGCACCAGAGCGAGGGATGTAGCGCTGTTCGCCTTCCATGGTGAGCAGCACATCAGATGACGCCGCCGTCCGGAGCGGCTCATCCACAGGCCCGCCGGGGACCTCGTCCGGCAATTGACTTGAGCGCAATTCAATTCCCGCGGGAGAGACCATGCGGCACCGCGACTAGCCCGAGTGGGTCAGCACTCCGTAGCGCTCCCGCGACGCCAGCGCCCAGCGGGAGACCGGAACGGAGACCGCGGCCACAGCGAGCATGAGCGCCGCCAGGACCAGCCAGCCGGCCTCGCCCATCTCGACGCACAGCAGCGTCACGACCGGCGGCCCGACGACCGCGATGACGCTGAAGCCGAGGCCGGCGAAGCCTTGGTACTGACCCTGCCGCTCGTGCGGAGCGAGACCCATCTGCAGTCCCCACTGGCCGCCCGAGCCGATCATCTCGCCGACCACGTGGGCGAGCGAGCCGAGGACCAGCACGACGACGGCGAAGGTCGCGTTCCCGCGGTCGGCCAGCGAGACCACCGCGAAGCCGACGGCGATCCACACGGCCCCGCGCAGGAGCGCGCGTGACCCGGCCTCGACGGAGTCCGCACGGCGGGAGAGCCGCACCTGGAACAGCGCGACGCACGCGGTGTTGAGCACGAGCAGGATCGCCACCATGACCGGCGGGGCGGCCGTGCGCTCGGAGATGTAGAGGGCGAGGCCGAGCTCCATGACGAAGAAGTGGAGCGAGTAGAGGCCGGTCAGGGCCACGACCACGACGTAGGGCCAGTCGCGCAGCACGGCCAGCCGTGGCTCGCCCTCGATCCGCACGTAGCCGGGCAGCTCGGGCAGGCGGGTCGAGTTCCAGGCCGCGAAGCCGGTGAAGACGGCGTTGATGACGAAGACCGACACGTAGGCCCATGGCTCGTCGATCACCAGGGCCGCTCCGCCGAACACCGACCCGAGGCCGATCGCGGTGTTGGTGACCGCGCGGAGGTAGGCCTTGAAGAGGACGCCGCGTCCGCCCGTCGCGAGCTGCGCGATGACGCCCTGCTGCACCGATCCGGCCGACCGCTCGAAGAACGCCAGCAACGACAGCAGCAGCGCCAGCTGCCACGGCGTACGGGCCAGCACCGGGAGCGCGCTGGTCAGCGCGGCACCGGTCATGCACAGCGTGAGCACGCGCCGCGGCCCTCGCGTGTCCCCGAGGTGGCCCGCGGGGACCTGGACGAGGATGCCGACGACCGCCGAGACCGAGATGGCGAGCGCCACCTCCGCAGCCGAGAAGCCGACCTGGCGCGTGAAGTAGAGGGCGCTGGTCGTCATGACCGCACCCGCGCCGAACCGGTTCGCGAACGACCCCAGCGCCAGGACGCGCAGGTCCCGCTCGACCGGGATGCCGCGGCGGGTCAGTGGTGCCTGTGGCGCCGTGACCGACATCTGTCCCCCCTCAAGTCTCTTGACGTCAAGACTATGTGGTGAGACGCGGATCGACCGCACCGGCGCTCTGCCTAGGCTGGGAGGCGTGCTGACGATCGACCAGGAGACGTACGACGCCATCGTGGCGCACGCCAAGCGCGACCACCCCGATGAGGCCTGTGGCGTCGTCGCCGGGCCGGAGGGCAGCGACCGCCCCGAGCGGTTCGTCCCGATGGTGAACGCAGCCGGCAGCCCGACCTTCTACGAGTTCGACTCGACCGAGCTGCTGGCGCTCTACAAGGACATGGACGCCCGCGACGAGGAACCGGTCGTCATCTACCACTCCCACACCGCCACCGAGGCCTACCCGAGCCGCACCGACATCGGCCTGGCCAGTGAGCCCAACGCCCACTACGTGCTCGTCAGCACACGTGACCTCTTCGACGAGGACGGCGGGAATACTGAGGCTCCGGTGGAGTTCAGGTCCTACAGAATCATCGACGGTGTCGTGACCGAAGAGGACGTCACGATCGTCCCGACCCCCGAGCACCAGAGAGTGAGCACCCCCTGATGGCCATCGAGGTCCGCATCCCCACGATCCTCCGCACCTACACCGACGGCGCCAAGGCCGTCGAGGCCTCGGGCTCCACCTTGACGGCGCTGATCGACGACCTCGACGGCAACCACCCCGGCATCAAGGACCGGCTGGTGGAGACCAAGGAGGGCTCGGTGGACCTGCGCCGCTTCGTCAACGTCTACATCAACGACGAGGACGTGCGGTTCATCGGCGGTCTTGACGCCGAGGTCTCCGACGGTGACCAGGTCGTCGTGCTCCCGGCCGTCGCCGGCGGCTGCTGAGCCCGACCCGTCGGCGGCCTCAGCCCAGGATCCCGCGCTCGTACGCCGTCGCGACCGCCGCCGCGCGGTCGCTGACGCCGAGCTTCTCGTAGACGTGCACGAGGTGCGTCTTCACCGTCGCCTCGCTGACGAACAGCTGCTCGGCGATGACCCGGTTGGACCGACCCCGCGCCACGAGCGCGAGCACCTCGCGCTCGCGCGCGCTGAGCACCCCGGACGCGGACGGGCGGCGCACGTGCGAGGCGAGGCGCGACGCCACCGCGGGTGACAGCACGGTCTCGCCGGCGGCCGTGGCCCGCACCGCGTCGAAGAGCGTCTCCGCCGGGGCGTCCTTGAGCAGGTAGCCGGTCGCCCCGGCCTCGATCGCCGCGACGGTGTCGGAGTCGGTGTCGTACGTCGTCAGCACGAGCACCGCCGCCCGCGAGCCCCGCTCCCGCAGCGTGCGGACGGCCTCCACCCCGCCGCCGCCCGGCATCCGCAGGTCCATCACCACCACGTCGGGATCGGTCGCCAGCACCCGCTCGACCGCCTCCGGGCCGCTGGCGGCCTCGCCGACGACCTCGAAGCCCGCGACGCCGGCGAGCATGCTGCGCACGCCGTCGCGGACGACGGGGTGGTCGTCGACGACGACGATCCGGACCCGCTGGTCGCTCACGCGGCCTCCCGGGTGAGCGCGGGCAACCGGGCCGACACCGCGGTGCCGCGGCCCGGCTCGGACTCGAAGGTCAGCACGCCGGCCAGGCGGTCCACCCGCTGGCGCATGCCGCGCAACCCGAAGGAGCTCGCCCCGGTGGGTGCGTCGAGGTCGAAGCCGGCGCCGTCGTCGCGCACGTCGAGCACCACCTCGTCGCCGTCGTAGGACAAGGTGACCCCGACGCGGGTCGCGGCAGCGTGCTTGGCGACGTTGGTCAGCGCCTCCTGCGCGACGCGCAGCACGGTCGCCTCGACCTCGGCGTGCAGTGGTGTGGCGTCGCCGACGACGACCGCATCGGCGCGGACGCCGTGCTCGGCGGACCAGGCGGCCACCACGCACGCGAGCGCCTCGGGCAGCGGAGTGCCGTCGAGGTCGGCGGGGGAGAGGTCCTGCATCGATCGCCGCGCCTCGGCGAGCGCCTGCCGCGCCATGGCCAGGGCGCGCTGCTGCCGTTCGCCCCCGACGGACGCCTCGAGCTGGGTGACGATCCCGGCGAGGCTCTGGGCGATCGTGTCGTGGATCTCGCGCGCCAACCGGGCCCGCTCGTCGCGGACCCCCGCCTCGCGGGCCTGCGTGACGAGCCGGTGCTGCAGCTCACGGTTCTCGGCGAGCGCCGCCTCGAGGTCGGCGTTGAGGCGGACCAGCTCGGCGTTGCGCTCCTCGGTCCGCAGGCCCATGTTCATGAAGCCCACGGCCAGGCCGCCGTTGACCAGCATCAGTGCGACCAGGAGGACGACCTCCCCGACACTGTCGGGTGGCAGGCCCCCCGACTGGGCCCCGGCCTGGGTGAGGGCCACGACGACCACGGCGACGTGGACCCAGCGACGCGGCAGGGCCTCCCACGCGTCGATGAACCCGAAGAAGCCGAAGATCGCGTAGAACGGGTTGAGCCAGCACAGCACGAAGGCGAGGAGCGTGCGGCCGACGTAGTTGACCGCGCCGGGAGCTGGGGTGGCGAGCATCCAGGCCGCGGTGAGCCCCGCGACGGCGAGCGTCGGCAGCACCGGGGCAGCGGCGTCGCCCATCGAGCGCGACGCCACCGCGGCCACCAGGCTGGCGAGGGCGAGCAGCCCGAAGGGGAGCCACCGCAGCCAGCGCTCCTCGGCGCCGGCATCCGTCCGCTCGACCACGGCCACATCCTCGCAGGTGGCGCTCCTCACCCCCACCGGAACGACCTGACGGCCACCAACGCCAGCACGAGCGTCCAGGCGGCCGTGACGGCGAGGTCGGCGAGGTCGGGACGCACGCCCCGGAGCGCGTCGTTCATGCTCTCGGCCGCCGCCCCGAGCGGGGTCAGCACGACCACGTCGCGGAGCCAGCCGCTCATCGCCTGCACCGGGACCCACAGGCCGGAGGTGAACATCAGCGGGAAGAACACGACCGTCCCCACCGTCTGGACGACCCGCGTGCTCGAGGACACCGAGGTCACCACCGCGCCGATCGAGAACGCGGCTGCGGTCGCCAGCACCCCGGTCAGGACGTACCAGGCGAGCGACACCGGCAGCGGCACGTCGAGGAACACGTGGGCGACGCCGAACGCCACCACCGCCGACACCAGCACCGCGCCCGCGTGCAGCGCGACCTGGGCGCCGAGCAGAGCAGCCGGGTGGACCGGGGTGGTGCGCAGTCGTCGCAGGACGCCGCTCTCGCGGTAGCCGGCGACGACCGTGGGCATCGCCATGACCGCCGCCATGATCATCGCGAGCAGCACCACGACCGAGGCGTAGAGGTCGATGACCCGCTGCCCGCCCAGCGCCTCGTCGGGCTCGGTGAAGTCGGGCACGAACCCGAGCACGACCAGCAGCAGGGTGGGGAAGGCCAGGATCCAGAAGAGCGATCCGAGCTCGCGGCCGAAGAGGGTGGCTTCGGTGCGCAGGACGGCGCTCGCGCTGCCGCGGGGACGGTTCGGCGCCGCGGGACGTGCATCAGTGGTGGTCATGCGGGCTGCTCCTCGGTGGTGTCGGTGGCGGCGTGGTCGCCGGTGAGCTGGAGGTAGGCGGTGTCGAGCGTGCCGTCGGCCACCCGCAGGCCGAGCGGTCGGACGTCCTGGCGGCGCAGGCCCTCCAGCACGTCGAGGGCGGCCCCGTCACGGCCCTCGACGACGATGCGACCGGCCTCGGTCCGCACCGCCGACACGGTGGGCAGGGACCGCAGGGACTCGAGGTCGACGGCGTCGTCGGCGCTGAACGAGGTGACGGTGGCGGCGGTGGCGCCGGCGATGAGCGCGTCGGGGGTGTCGAGGGCCCGCACCCGGCCGGCGTCGATGATCGCGATCCGGTCGCACAGCTGCTGGGCCTCGTCCATCGAGTGGGTGACGAGCAGCACGGTAACGCCGTCGTCGCGCAGGTCGCGCACGATCTGCCACACCTCGCGCCGGGCCCGCGGGTCGAGGCCGGTGCTGAGCTCGTCGAGGATCACCGCGCGAGGCCGGCCGACCAGCGCCAGCGCGATCGAGAGCCGCTGCTGCTGGCCGCCGCTGAGGTCACGGAACTTCGCCTCGACCCGCTCGGCCAGCCCCAGCCGCTCGACCAGCCCGTCCCACGGCACGGGGTCGTCGTACAGGGCGGACCAGAGGCGCAGCGCCTCGCCGACCGTGATCTTCGGCTGGAGCCGGCTCTCCTGCAGCTGGACGCCGAGGATGCGCGTGAGCGCGTCGTGGTCGCCGCGCGGGTCCAGGCCCGCGACGCGCACCGTGCCCGCATCGGGCACGCGCAGCCCCGCGACGCACTCCACCGTCGTGGTCTTCCCGGCCCCGTTGGGGCCGAGGACGCCGAGCACCTCGCCCTCGGCGACCTCCAAGGAGATGTCGTCGACGGCGACCTTCTCGCCGTAGGCCTTGCGCAGGTGGGAGATGGAGATCATGGGTCCAGCCTCGTCGCGTGCGCCGTCTCGCGCATCGGGCAACCAGCGCCTCCGGCCATCCACCGATCGGTGGATGTCATGCTTGAGGCATGCGTTTCGACAGCCTCCTGGAGTCGGTCGGCGGCACACCCCTGGTGGGTCTGCCGCGGCTCTCGCCGAGCCCCGACGTCCGCCTCTGGGCCAAGCTCGAGGACCGCAACCCGACGGGCTCGATCAAGGACCGGCCGGCCCTGAAGATGATCGAGCAGGCCGAGAAGGACGGCACCCTGCGTCCCGGCTGCACGATCCTCGAGCCGACCAGCGGCAACACCGGCATCGCGCTGGCGATGGCCGCCAAGCTCAAGGGCTACCGCATCGTGTGCGTGATGCCGGAGAACACCTCCGAGGAGCGGCGCCAGCTGC
>CAZDAO010000148.1:0-7825 GCA_964503015.1 uncultured Nocardioides sp.
TCCGGCGGGCGCCGCCCGCCGCACGAAACGAGACAGGGCCGGGCCCGTGACGGGCCGGGCCCTCCCCCCGGTGGGTGACGGCTCGGTCAGGAGCCGTAGACGGAGGCCACGCCCTGACGGTCGGTGTTGGTCATCGACAGGTGGCTCGACGATCCGTTGCACTGCGGGTAGTGCATGATCGACGCCGAGTCGTACGGCGTCAGCGGACGCCAGTTGTTGTCCTCGAAGCACGTGCCGGCCTCGGGCCGCGTGTGCTCGTGCCGGAAGCCGAGGACGTGACCGAGCTCGTGGGCGATGATGTTGGACGGCGTCCAGGAGCCCGAGGTCCAGATGGAGTCGTCCACCAGGACGTTCTGCTGGTAGGACGGGCTGCTCGGGAAGAACGCCCGCGCGATGTACTGCGAAGTCTCGGTCGGCTCGACCGAGAAGACCACCGCACTGTTGGAGACGGTGCAGTTGGCGTCCGCGGACGGGACGTAGGTGAAGTTCACCCCGCTCGACGCCGCCTCCCACTGCCCGGCGCCCGACTGCATCGCCGACACCATCGCCGACTTGTCGGCACCGAAGTCGTCGCTCACGCAGTAGGTGAGGTTCCGGGCCTGGCTGGCGGACCACAGGTCGTCGGCGCCGCCGACGGTGTTGACCACCAGCGACTGCGAGTCGGTGTCGCGGGAGTTCACCATCTGCTCGTAGTAGTCACGAAGCTCGTTGGAGGAGGCGATGGTCTCGTCGCCGTTGACGACGTACTGACCCCCGACGTCCTGGAACGTCGCCGCCTTGAACTCCTGGAAGGTCGGCACGTCCTCCTGCGCGCGGGCGGCGTTGGCGCCCGGCGCCACCGAGAACGCCAGGGCGGTGGCCCCGAGCGTGGCGGTCGCGATCCGACTGAACGAACTCTTCAACATTGCTTCACTTCTTCCGGTTGGATTCGGTTGGCCCTTCCAACAAAGCCGGTCTAGACCATGAACGGAAGGTGACCGCTCGGTCAGGAATGTGCATTGCACGAAGTTGCAGAAGGCCAGCTCGTCGCGCACGCCGCGGACGGATTGCACATTTCTGCCTCGGGGAGCGACAGGAGCAGCACTGGCCCCACCTGCAAGACTCGTCCCATGAGTGACAGCGGGGGTACGACAGTCCTGCGCGCGCCGAGCCACCAGGTCTCGCCGCGTGCGGTCCCGTACTGGACGGTCTCGGCCCTGATCGGCGACGCGGTGGTGGTGATCGCCGCGGCACTCGCCTACGTCCTGGTCCCGGACGTGCCCGGCTGGGTCGGCCTGGTCGTCGTGCTGCTGGCACTCCTCGCCGCCGTCCACGTCCTCGCGATGCCCCGCATCCGCTTCCGGGTGCACCGCTGGGAGGTCTCCGACACGGCGGTGCACACCCGTGAGGGCTGGATCGGTCGCGAGAGCCGGATCGCGCCGATCAGCCGCGTGCAGACCGTCGACTCGCGTCAGGGCGCGCTGATGCGCCTGTTCGGGCTGGCCTCGATCACCGTGACCACGGCGTCGGCCGCCGGCCCGATCACCATCGACTGCCTCGACGACCACGTCGCCCGCGAGGTCGTCGCCCGGCTCACCGCCATCACCGCCGCCACCGAGGGCGACGCGACGTGATCCCCGCCCCCGGCGACGGCTGGGTCCGGCTGAGCCCCCGCAAGCTGCTCCTCGACCCGGTCAAGGCCGTCGGCCAGGCGGTCGTGCCCGTCGTGGTCGCGATCGTCGGGGTGAGCCAGAGCGACATGCGGTGGTGGCCGTTCTTCCTGCCGCTGGCGATCCTCGCGCCACTGGCCTTCGGTGCGATCCCGTGGCTGACCACGCACTACCGCCTGACCGAGTCGCAGATCCAGGTCCGCAGCGGCGTCCTCAACAAGACCACCTCGACCGCTCCGCTCGACCGGGTGCGCAGCGTCGACCTCGAGGCGTCGCTGCTGCACCGGGTCCTCGGGCTGCAGAAGGTGCAGGTCGGCACCGGCGTCGACGACGACCGGATCACCCTCGACGCGCTCGCGGCCGCCGACGCCCAGGCGCTGCGTACGACGCTCCTGCGCCGCCGCGCGGTCCCGCCCGCCGCCGGCCCGGTCCCGGGGGACGCGATCGAGGAGGCGGCTCCCGACCTGCCGCCGGTGCCGCAGCCGCCGCCGACCCTCCTCGCCCGGATCGACTGGTCGTGGCTGCGGTTCGCCCCGTTCAGCCTGAGCCGGCTGGTGATCCTCGCCGGTGCGCTCGGCGTCTTCTCGCAGTTCGCCGACGAGCTGCCGATCTGGAACGAGGAGACCGCGACCTCGGTGTGGGAGTGGATCACCCAGTTCGCGGTCGTCGCCGTCGTCCTCGTGCTGCTCGTCGGCGCCCTCGCCGGCTGGGTCGTCGTCGCGGTCGGCGGCTACGTCGTGCAGTGGTGGAACTTCCTGCTCGTGCGCGAGCACGGCTCGCTGCACCTCACGCACGGCCTGTTCACCACCCGCTCGATCACGGTGGAGGAGGCCAAGGTGCGCGGGGTCGAGCTGACCGAGCCGGCCCTGCTGCGGATCGTCGGCGGGGCCGAGCTGGCCACCCTCGCCACCGGGGTCGAGGACGGCGTCACCCAGGTGCTGCCGCCGTGCCCACGCGACGTCGCGGTCGGCGTCGGCGGCGCGGTGCTGGAGAGCGCCGGACCACTGACCCGCCCCCTCGTCGAGCACGGGCCGAGGGCGCGTCGTCGCGCGTGGTTCCGCCAGCTGCGTGCGGCTACCGTCGTGGTCGTCCTCGCGGGGGTCGCGGCGTGGTGGTTCGAGGTCTCGTGGGGGTGGGTGGCCGTTCTCGCGGCCGTGGCCCTGGTCGGTGCGACGCTCGTGGGCGAGGCGTCGTACCGGCACCTCGGGCACGCCCTCACCGACCGGCACCTGATCGCCGGCAGCGGCGACCTCGCGCGGATCCGCACCGTGCTGGAGACCGAGGGCGTCATCGGCTGGGTCGTCGCCCAGTCCTGGTGGCAGCGACGGATCGGGCTGGCAGAACTGACCGCGACGACGGCCGCCGGCCACGAGCGCGTGCTGGTCAGGGACGTCGCCCTCGACGTCGCCGTGGCGCTCGCCGACCGGGCCACGCCCGGGCTGCTGACGCCCTTCGTGCAACGGGCCGGGCAGCCGGGCTAGAACCAGTCGGCGCGCATCTCCAGCGTCGTCGTGTCGCCGGAGGCGAGCAGGTCGAGCATCGGCCCGACCTTGGGCAGCTCCCAGCGGAAGAAGAACCGGGCGGCCGCCCGCTTGCCGTCGTAGAAGTCGCCGCTCCGCTCGCCCACGGCGACGAGCTGCTCGAGCCACATCCAGGCCACGACGACGTGACCCGCCGCCTCGAGGTAGACGGTCGCGTTGGCCAACGTCTGCTCCGGGTCGCCGAGACCGGCCAGCACCATCGTGACCTCGCCCAGCCGGTCGACCGTCGCCTTCAGCGCAGCACCGTGCTCGGCGGCCTCCCCGCCGAGGTCGCTCGCCCGCGCCACCGTCCGCTCGATCCGCGCGGCGAGCGCGAGCAGCGTGGCACCGCCGCTGCCCAGCACCTTGCGGCCGAGCAGGTCGAGCGCCTGGATGCCGTGGGTGCCCTCGTGGATCGGGTTGAGCCGCTGGTCGCGCCAGTGCGCCTCGACGTCGTGGTCGCGGGTATAGCCGGAACCGCCGAGCACCTGGATCGCCAGGCTGTTGCTCTCCTGGCCCCACTGGGACGGCCAGGACTTGGCGATCGGGGTGAGCAGGTCGAGGAGCCGGCCGGCCTCGGTGCGCTCGTCGTCGTCCTCGGCGGTGGCCTGCAGGTCGAGCAGGCGCGAGCAGTAGAGGTTCAGCGCCAGGGCGCCCTCGACGTAGGACTTCTGGGCCAGCAGCATCCGGCGCACGTCGGCGTGCTCGATGATCGGCACCTGCGGCGCGGTCGGGTCGGCCGCGGTGAGCCGACGGCCCTGCGGGCGGGAGCGGGCGTACTCCAGGGACTTGAGGTAGGCGGTGTAGGCGGTCGTGGTGGCGGACATGCCGACCCCCAGCCGGGCGGCGTTCATCATGTGGAACATGTAGGACAGGCCGCGGTGGGGTTCACCGACGAGGTAGCCGACGGCGCCGGGCGCGCCGCCCGGGGTGAATGCACCGCTGCCGAAGACGGGAGCCGTGTTGACCGTGCCCCTGCTGCCGAGCTTGTGGTTGATGCCGGCCAGCACGACGTCGTTGCGCTCGCCGATCGAGCCGTCCTCGCCGACGAGGTGCTTGGGGACGATGAACAGCGAGATGCCACGGGTGCCGTCGGGTGCGTCGGGCAGCTTGGCCAGCACCAGGTGGACGATGGTGTCGCCCATCTCGTGGTCGCCGCCGGAGATCCACATCTTGGAGCCGAAGATGCGGTGGCTGCCGTCGTCGGCCGGGACGGCGCGGGTCGTCACGTCGCCCAGGCTGGAGCCGGCCTGCGGCTCGGAGAGCGTCATCGTGCCGAAGAAGCGGCCTTCCAGCATCGGCTTCGCGAAGCGTTCGACCTGCTCGGGGGTGCCGTGCTCGAGCAGCAGGGCCGCGTTGGCCATGGTGAGGAAGGAGTACGCCGCGGTGCCGATGTTGGCGGCGGTGAACCACGCCATGCACGCCGCGGCCACCACGTGCGGGACCTGGTGGCCGCCCATCTCCTCGTCGAGGGTCAGCGTGAGGAGGTCGGCCTTCGCGAACGCCTGGAGCGCATCGGCGATCTCCGGGATGAGGTGCACCTTCTCGCCGTCGAACGTCGGCTCCTCGGTGTCGCTGCGGCGGTAGTGCGGTGCGAACCGGTCGGTCGCGAGCTCCGCGCACAGCTCCAGGAGCGCCTCGTAGGACTCACGGTCGTGCTCGGCGAAGCGCGGGCGCTGGCTGAGCCGCTCCACGTCCAACCACTCGAAGAGCATGAACTGCAGGTCGCGCGCGGAGAGGACGGTGGAGGCCTGGGCGGGGGTGGACACGCGCCGACGCTACCCGGCGGTCGGGACCCCGGTCCGCCCGGGCGACGCTCCCGGAGATGACGATCGCCCCCTCCGCTCGGGACGGAAGGGGCGACCGCCACCTAAGTCCGACTCTACGGGTTGGACCCGGAGCCCGCTCGGGGGGACGCACACCGGCACTCCTAGGGTGGGCGGGTGCGCATCGCCACCTGGAACGTCAACTCCCTCCGCTCCCGCATCGACCGCGTCGAGGCCTTCGTGCAGCGTCACGAGATCGACGTGCTGGCCCTGCAGGAGACCAAGGCGCGCGAGGACCAGCTGCCGCTGATGGGTCTGCAGGCGCTCGGCTACGACATCGCCGTCGCAGGGCTCAACCAGTGGAACGGCGTGGCGCTGCTGTCCCGCGTGGGGCTCGAGGACGTGGAGGTCGGCTTCGCCGACATGCCCCACTTCGGGGAGCCGGCGGCGGCCGAGTCGCGCGCCATCGGCGCCACCTGCGGCGGCGTGCGGATCTGGTCGCTCTACGTCCCCAACGGCCGCAAGCCCGACGACCCCCACTACGTCTACAAGCTCGAGTGGCTGGCGCGCCTGCGCGCGACCGCCAGCGGCTGGCTCGACGGCGAGACCGCCCTGGTGGGCGACTGGAACATCTGCCCGACCGACGACGACGTCTTCGACGTCACGCAGTTCGCGAAGTCCACCCACGTCACCCCGCCGGAGCGCGCCGCCTTCCAGGCGTTCCTCGACGACGGCTACGCCGAGGTGACCCGCGCGCACGCCCCGGGCTACACCTACTGGGACTACTACCGCCAGCGCTTCGAGCGCGACCGCGGGCTCAAGATCGACTTCGTGCTGGCCTCGCCGTCCCTCGCGTCCCGGGTCACCGACGCGTTCATCGACCGCGACGAGCGCGACCCCGCCCAGGGCACCGGATCGCCGTCCGACCACGCCCCGGTGGTCGTCGACCTCAGCTGACCGGCAGCGGCGGCCTCGTGCTGCGGATGGCGTACGACATCAGGGCGGCGACCGCGCAGAGGCCGGCGGCGGCGTAGAAGGCCGGGTCGTAGCCGCCGGTCAGGTCGCGGACGACCCCCGCGCCCGTCGCGGCGACGGCGGCGCCGACCTGGTGGCTGGCGAACACCCAGCCGAACACGATCGGCCCGGTGGCGGCGCCGAAGCGGTCGCGGCACAGCGCCACCGTGGGCGGCACGGTCGCGACCCAGTCCAGGCCGTAGACGATGTTGAAGACCCAGATGCTCGGCGCGTCGTGGGGCTACAGCAGCGCCGGGAGCGTCTTCAGCCAGACGCCGCGCAGCGCGTAGTAGCCCACGAGCAGGTAGCGCGGGTCCCAGCGGTCGGTGAGCCAGCCCGAGGCGATCGTGCCCACCACGTCGAAGATCCCGACGACCGCGAGGAGCGAGGCCGCGGTCGTCGCGGGCATGCCGTGGTCGTGGGCGGCCGGCACGAAGTGGGTGGCGATCAGGCCGTTGGTGGTCATCCCGCAGATCGCGAAGCCGCCGGCGAGCAGCCAGAACGTACGGCTGCGCGCCGCGTCGACCAGCACCGAGACGGCCCGGCCCGCGCTCGAGCCGACGTGCTGGTGCGGCGGCGGGCCGGGGTCGGCGTCGGTCGCGCCGAACGCCCGCAGCCCGAGGTCGGCCGGGTGGTTGCGGAGGAGGAGCAGGACCAGCGGCACGACGGCGAGCGCGGCCACCGACGCCAGCACCGCCGCCGTACGCCATCCGTGGTGGGTCGCGAGCCACGCCACCACGGGCAGGAAGACCAGCTGCCCGGTGGCGTTGCCGGCGGTGAGGATGCCGCTGACCAGACCTCGGCGGGCGACGAACCAGCGGCTGGTGATGGTCGCGACGAAGGCCATCGACATCGAACCGGTCCCGATCCCGACCAGCAGTCCCCAGCAGAGCACCAGCTGCCACGGCTTCGTCATGAAGACGGTGAGACCGCTGCCGACCGCGACCATCACGAGCGCGAAGGTCACCACGGGGCGCACGCCGAAGCGGTCCATCAGCGCGGCCGCGAACGGCGAGATCAGGCCGAAGAGCATGAGGTTGAGCGAGACGGCCGATCCGATGAGGCCGTGCGACCAGCCGAACTCGTCGTGGAGCGGCTCGATCAGGACGCCCGGCACCGACCGGAAGGCGGCGGCGCCGACGAGCGTCACGAAGGTGACCGCCGCGACCACCCAGGCCCAGTGCAGGCGCTGGGTGCGGTCGACAGCAGGCTCGCGAGGCGGGGTCGTCATCGTCACGGGTCCAGCGTCGGGGATCCCGGACCACGCGGACGAGTGACAGGAACGCCAACATGTGGAAGAATCCGGCCATGACGTCCCTGCACCGTGTCGTGGTGCTCGCGATCCCCCCGGTCATCGGCTACGACCTCACCATCCCGCCGCAGGTCCTCGGCGAGGCGGTCGACGCAGCCGGCGACCCGCTCTACGACGTGCAGGTCGTGAGTGTCGACGACGCCCCCGTCGCCACCACCAAGGGGTACGCCATCGCGCCCTCGGCGGGCATCGAGGCCCTCGCCACGGCGCAGACCGTCATCGTGCCCGGCACCCAGGTCGCCGGCCCGCGGCGCGACGGCACGCTGCCCGACGACCTGCGCACCGCGCTGGCCACCGTCCCCGCCGATGCCCGCTGGGTCTCGATCTGCACCGGCGCCTTCGTGCTCGCCGCGGCGGGGATCCTCGACGGCCACCGTGCCACCACGCACTGGAAGTACGCCGACGACCTCCGTCGCCTGCACCCCTCGGTCGCTCTCGACGAGGACGTGCTCTTCACCGACGACGGCCGGGTGCTGACCTCCGCCGGGCTGAGCGCGGGCATCGACCTCTGCCTGCACCTCGTGAGGTCCGACCACGGCACCGCGGTTGCCAACGCGGTGGCCC
>CAZDAO010000148.1:7835-8282 GCA_964503015.1 uncultured Nocardioides sp.
ATGGTGGTGCCGCCGTGGCGCGACGGCGGGCAGGCGCAGATCATCGAGCGGCACGTCCCGGGGCGCAGCGACGAGACGACGGGCGACGTACGCGCGTGGGCGCAGGCCCACCTGCACCACCGGCTCGACGTGGCCACGCTCGCCCAGCAGGCGTCGATGAGCGTGCGCACCTTCACCCGGCGCTTCCGCGAGGAGACCGGCCAGTCGCCGGGAGCGTGGGTGACCCAGCAGCGGATCCGACACGCCCAGCACCTCCTCGAGGCGACCGACCTGCCCGTCGACCAGGTCGCCGCCCGCTCCGGGATGGGCACGGCGGCGTCGCTGCGCCAGCACCTCCGGGCGAGTCTCGGAGTCTCGCCCTCGGCCTACCGTCGTACCTTCCGGGGCGCGCCGATTCCGGGGTAGTCCACCGGGTTCTGGCTGCCGCACCTCGGTAGTCCACCGGGA
>CAZDAO010000149.1:0-8282 GCA_964503015.1 uncultured Nocardioides sp.
GCGACGCCCTTGGCGTCGGGGTAGGCGATCGAGTGGTCGCCGCCGAGCACGACGGGGATCGCGCCGGCGCGGGCCACCTTCTCGACGGCTGCCTCGAGCACGCCGAGGGCCCGCTCGATGTCACCCGGCGGCATCTCGACGTCGCCGGCGTCGACGACCTTCAGGTCCTGCAGCCCGTCCGTGCGCAGCGCCAGCGACGGGCGCGAGCCGTCGTGCGGCAGGTAGTCGCTCATCCGGATCGCCTGCGGACCGAAGCGCGTGCCGGGCCGGTGCGACGTACCTCCGTCGAAGGGGGCGCCGACGACCACGACGTCCGCTCCGGCGTACGACGACTCGTCGTCGAGGTCGCAGGCGGGCACGCCCAGGAAGGTGATGTCGGGGCCGAACTGAGCGCCGTAGCGAGCCATGGGCCGATGCTAGGGCCGGCCGGCCGCCGCGGGGCTCACCAACCGGGGAGGGCGGCGAACCGCTCACCGATGAGCCGGTGCGAGGCGGCGTCGGGGTGCAGGTTGTCCGGCAGTGGCAGCCGCGCCTCGTCGTGGGGACCGTAGAGGGTCAGCCCGTCGACGTACGCCAGGTGCGGGTCGGCGCGATGCTCGACCACCTCGCCCAGCACCTCGCGCACGACCGCGAGGGTGAGGCTGCCGCGCGCCACCGTGGCGGGGTCGCCCTCGGCGACGAACCCGACCCGGCCCTCGGCGATGCCGGACATGTCGACCCCCGTCGGGCCCGGCACCGCCTCGTGCATGCCGCAGTGGATCGGCGACACGAGCCGGATCGGGGTCTCGGGGTGGCCGTCGCGGATGGTGTCGAGCCAGCCGTGGACGGCGGGGCCGAGCGCGCGGCGGCGCAGCAGGTCGGTGTTGACCAGGTTGATCCCGAGCTTGATGCTGATCCGGTCGGCGGGCAGGTCGCGGATCGTCCGGGCGACGAACGGGTCGAGCAGCGCGCTGCCCCCGAGGCCCAGGTTGACCAGGTCGAGGCCGGCCAGTCGGGCCGCGACGACCGGCCAGGTGCCGGTGGGACGGGTGGCGTTGGAGCCGTGGCTGATCGAGCTGCCGTGGTGCACCCACCGCGGTCCGGCAGCGGGGAGCGGCTCGACGGGGGCGTCGGCCCGAAGGGCGACCAGCTCGGTCTCCTCGTCGTGCGGCAGCCAGACCTCGACGTCCTTCTCCCCGGCGGGCAGCCCGACGACCAGCGTGGTCGGCTCGCCCGGCTCGAAGGCGTGGGCGCCGGTCATCATGTCGACGGTCAGCACGTTGCCGCCGGGCGCGGTCAGCTCGTCGACGAGCTCTCCGTCGACCAGGACCTCGTAGGTGCCGTCGGGACGCGGCGGCACCCCGGCGTAGGTCCGCTTGGTTGGCAGCACGTCGAGCTCGAGGCGGGTGGCAGCGGTCCGCATCCTCAGTCGTACGCCGGCGGGCTGGACCTCGACGAGCCGCAGCTGCGGGTCGTCGGTCTGGGCGCGCGCCCAGGCGGGGAGGCGGTGGGGGCGGAGGCCGCGGTCGGTGGGCTCGAGCTCGAGGGCGCCGTGGACGAGGGCATGAAGGTCGGCATGAAGGTCGGTCTGGAGGTCGGTCATGTGGTCTCCCAGGATCGGATGAGGGTGTCGAGGCCGTCGAGCACGCGCTCCCAGGTCTCGTCGGAGGTCGGGGTGGCGGTGCCGTGGCCGAACGCACCGGCGGCGTCGAGTGCGGCGTAGCCGTGGAACGTCGCGCCGAGCAACCGCACGGCGTGGGTGGCGTCGGTGTCGGCGAGCTGGTAGCCGCGCAGCACCGCGCGCGCCAGCTCCGCGTGGCGGGGACCGGCGCTCCGCGCCCCGGTCTCGCCGTCCAGCGGCAGCCGGGTGGCGGCGTACCGGCCGGGGTGGCGCCGGGCGTAGGAGCGCCACACGCCGCCGAGCGCGGCCAGCGCGTCGCGCCCGCTGATGCCGGCCAGGGCCTCGGCCGCGAGGTCGGCGGTCTCCTCGAGCGCGAGGAGCGCGACGCGGGTGCGGACGTCGGCGGTGCTGCGGACGTGGGCGTAGAGGCTCGGCACGGCGACGCCGAACGACTTCGCCAGCGCGGTGAGCGTCACGGCATCCAGACCCACCTCGTCGGCGAGGTCGGCGGCCGCGCGGGTGACGCGTTCGCTCGTCAGTCCGGCACGGGGCATGACGGCCTCCCTTGCTGCATTCGGCACGAACCTAACACACTTAGGTTTAGGGTGGCGACCTCGGGCGTCAGCGATCCGTCATCCGGACCCGAACCCATGGCTGCGCGTACGCATGACGGATCGTCGCGCCGACGCCAGGCCTCAGGGATTCGTCATCCGGACCCGAACCCACGCGTACGGCTTCGCATGACGGATCCCGCAGAGGCGGGGCCGATCTTGACATTAGTTCGAGACTCGTACTTAATGGTGACGTGGCTCACGTGCTCGGCATCGACTCCTCGACGCAGTCGACCAAGGTCCTCCTGGTGGACGCCGACGACGGGACCGTGGTCGACCAGCGCACGGCGCCCCATCCGCCGGGCACCGAGGTCGACCCCGCCGCCTGGCTGGCCGCCGTCGACACCGCGGCCGAGGGCCTCGTCGAGCGCGCCGACGCGGTGTCCGTGGCGGGTCAGCAGCACGGCATGGTCGCGCTCGACGAGTCCGGTACGCCGGTCCGCGACGCGCTGCTCTGGAACGACACCCGCTCCGCGGCCGCCGCCCGCGACCTGATCGAGGAGATGGGCGGCCCGCAGGCGTGTGCCGAGGCGATCGGCAGCGTGCTGGTCGCGTCGTTCACCTCGGCCAAGCTGCGCTGGCTCCGCGACCACGAGCCGGACCGCGCCGCACGCGTCGCCAGCGTGCGGCTGCCGCACGACCACGTCTCGCACCACCTCGCCGCACCCGGCACGGAACCGTTCACCGACCGCGGCGACGCCTCCGGCACCGGCTACTTCGCCACCCGCGACGACACGTGGCGCCCCGACCTCCTGGCGATGGCACTGGGCCACGACGCGCGCCTCCCGCGGCTCGTCGCCCCGGGCACCGCGGCGGGCCACACCGCCTCCGGTGCCGTGCTGGCCGGCGGCACCGGCGACAACATGGGCGCTGCGCTCGGCATGGCGCTCCAGCCCGGCGACGTCCTCGTCTCGGTGGGCACCTCGGGCGTGGCGTCGGCGGTCAGCGCGACGGCCGTGGCCGACGGCACCGGCGTGGTCACCGGGTTCGCCGACGCGAGCGGCGGCTTCCTGCCGATGGTCACCACGATGAACGCCGCCGGGATCCTGGACCTGCAGGCCCGCTGGCTCGGCGTCGACCACGACGGGCTGGCCGCGCTCGCGCTGGAGTCCACGCCCGGCGCGGGCGGCGTCACGCTCCTCCCCTACTACGGCGGCGAGCGCAGCCCCAACCGGCCCGACGCCGTCGGCACCTGGACCGGGCTCACCCCCGCCACGACCCGCGCCGACCTCGCGCGCGCGGCGTACGAGGCGCTGCTCTGCTCGCTGGCCGACGCCGTCGACCGCCTCGTCGCCGCCACCGGCGAGCAGCCCCGACGACTCCTCATGGTGGGCGGAGCGACGCGCAGTGCCGCGCTGCGCGAGCTCGCCCCCGCCGTCCTCGGAGCGCCGGTCACCCTGCCACCGCCCTCGGAGTACGTCGCCCTCGGCGCGGCGCGGCAGGCGGCCTGGGCCCTCGCCGGGACCGCGGAGCCGCCCCAGTGGCCGGCGCCCGAGACCACGGTCCTCGAGGCCGACCCCACTCCCCACGTGCGCGAGGCATATGCCGGCCTGCGCGACCGCACCGACACCTGGCACACCACCCGCACCACCCGAACGGAAGGCACCCGATGAGCACCCAGATCCCCACCCCCACCCCCGAGGACAAGTTCTCCTTCGGCCTCTGGACCGTCGGCTGGCAGGGCGTGGACCCGTTCGGCGGCGCCACCCGAGCCCCGATGGACACCGTGCACGCCTTGGAGAAGCTCGCCGAGCTCGGGGCCTACGGCGTGAACTTCCACGACGACGACGTCATCCCCTTCGGCAGTGACGACGCCACCCGCGCCGGGATCATCGACCGCTTCAAGAAGGGGCTGGCCGACACCGGCCTGGTCGTCACCACCGCCACCACCAACCTCTTCAGCCACCCGGTCTTCAAGGCGGGCGGCTTCACCAACAACAACCGCGACATCCGCCGGTTCGCGATCCGCAAGGTGATGCGCAACGTCGACCTGGCCGCCGAGCTCGGCGCCAAGGTCTACGTCGCATGGGGTGGCCGCGAGGGCGCGGAGTACGGCGCCTCGCAGGACACCCGCGTCGCGCTCGACCGGATGAAGGAGGCCTTCGACCTCCTCGGCCAGTACGTCGTCGACCAGGGCTACGACCTGAGGTTCGCGATCGAGCCCAAGCCCAACGAGCCCCGTGGCGACATCCTGCTGCCGACCATCGGGCACGCGCTGGCCTTCATCAACCAGCTGGAGCGGCCCGAGCTGGTCGGCGTGAACCCGGAGATCGGGCACGAGGAGATGGCCGGGATGAACGCGGCGGCCGGCTATGCCCAGGCCCTGTGGCAGGGCAAGCTCTTCCACATCGACCTCAACGGCCAGAACGGCCCGAAGTACGACCAGGACCTGCGCTTCGGCGCCGGCAACGTGCGCGGGGCGTTCTGGGTGGTCGACGCGCTGCTGGCCGGCGGCTACGACGGTCCGGTCCACTTCGACTACAAGCCCGCCCGCATC
Source organism: uncultured Nocardioides sp. (assembly GCA_964503015.1). GTDB lineage: Bacteria > Actinomycetota > Actinomycetes > Propionibacteriales > Nocardioidaceae > Nocardioides. The sequence continues at coordinate 4,709 of CAZDAO010000149.1, forward strand.
GAGGACGAGGACGGCGTCTGGGTGAGCGCCGCGGCCAACATGCGCAACTACCTGATCCTGCGCGAGAAGGTGAAGGCGTTCCGGGCCGACCCGGAGGTGCAGGCGGCGCTCGAGGCGGCCCGGCTCCCGGAGCTGGCTCAGCCCACGCTCGGCGACGGTGAGGGCTGGCAGCAGCTGCTCGACTGGCCGCTGCCCGACCCGGACGCGCTCGGCGCCCTCGGGGCGGCGACCGAGCACCTGGACCAGCTGGCGCTCGAGCACCTCTACGGCGTCCGCTGACCCGCGCGACTCCGTGACCACCCAGGCCAGGCCACCCGCCGGGACCGAAGGACTGCGGCGGCAGAACACCGCCGTGGTCCTGCGCGCCCTGCGCCAGGAGGGCGCCTCGACCCGCGCCGAGCTGGCCAAGCAGACCGGCCTCGCCAAGGCGACGGTCGGCGTGATCGTCGCCGACCTCGAGGCCGCCGCCGCGGTGGCGGAGGGCGGCTCGCGCCCGGGCGTCCGCGGACGCCCGGGCCGTCCGGTCGCGCTGCACGGTGACCGCTTCGTCGGCCTCGGCCTCGAGCTCAACGTCGACTACGTCTCGGCGGTCGTGCTCGACCTCGCCGGCCGGGTGCTGCTGAGCGAGAGCCGCCCGGCCGGCCCGGGGGCCCTGATCGACCTTGCCCGCGAGGCGGTCGCGGAGCACGCGGGCCCCGGACGCACGGTCGTCGGGACCACGCTGGCGGTCCCCGCCCTGGTGCGCGGCGACAACCGGACCGTGGCGTGGGCGCCCAACCTCGAGGTCGAGGGCGACGGCCTCGCCGCCGCCCTGGACGACGTCGTCCCCGGCGGCGGGGTCCGGGTGAGCAACGACGCCAACTGTGCGGCGTACGCCGAGTCGCACCACGGCGCCGCGGTCGGGGTGGGGCACGCGCTCTACCTCACCGGCACCGTGGGCATCGGCGCCGGCATCGTGCAGGACGGCGGGCTGATGCGGGGAGCCGCAGGCTTCGCGGGTGAGGTCGGCCACATGCCGGTGGGGGACTCCACCGCCCGCTGCGGCTGCGGCCGGAGGGGCTGCTGGGAGGCCTCGGTGGGGCTGCACGCGATGCTGGCCGCGGTCGGGATGCCGGAGCTGGACACCCCGCTGCGCACCGCCGAGGCGGTCGCGGCCCGCGCGGCCGACGACCTTGCCGTGCGTGAGGGCCTGGAGCGGATCGGCCGGGACATCGGGCTCGGCATCGCACTGCTGAGCAGCGTGCTCGACCCCGAGGTCGTCGTGCTGGGCGGCTACTTCGCACCGCTCGGCGAGCTGGTGCTCGAGCCGGCACGACGCACGCTCGACGAGCGGCTGGCGTCAGCGGCGCAGGTGCGCCCGGAGCTGCGGTTGAGCACCCTCGGGATCCAGGCGGCCGCGCTCGGTGCCGCGGAGCAGTCGCTCGGCCCGGTGTTCGCCGGCGAGCTCGACCTCGCCGAGCCCGACGGGTGGTCGTCAGACCGCGAGCAGCGAGCCCACGTCGGCGATCGCTGACCCGAGCGCGGCGACGGGGTCGACGAAGAGCGGCTCGAGGGCGATCTCGGCGGCACCCAGCAGCGGCGAGTCGGAGTCCAGGCCAGGCAGGGCGAGGGTGACGGACTCGAGCGGTGCCGGCAGCGCGCGGTCGGCGAGCCCGGCGTTCACCTCGGCGCGCACCAGCGGGTAGAGGGTGCGGAAGTAGCCGCCGAGCACGACCAACCGCGGGTTGAACGTGTTGACGATGCTGGCCAGCCCGTGGCCGAGCGCGGTGCCGGTGGCACGCAGCTCCGGTGTCGGTCGGGTGTAGCCCTCCAGCACCTCGTCGAGCTGGGCCACCTTGTCGGGCGGGCAGCTGATCGCCTCGGCGATCGCGTGGCCGCCGACCTCGGTCTCCCAGCAGCCGCGGTTGCCGCAGTGGCAGGGCCGACCCTGCGGGTTGAACCGCAGGTGGCCGACCTCACCGGCATAGCCTCCGGCGCCCTCGAGCCGCACGCCACCGGCGATCACGCCGGCACCGACGCCGACGTTGCCCGAGACGTAGATGAGGTCGTCGACCCCGACACCCGCGCCGCGGATGTGCTCGGCGAGCGCGCCCAGGTCGGCGTCGTTCGCGAGCGAGACCGGCACGTCGAGCCCCAGCGCGGCCAGCACGATGCCGCCGAACGAGACGTCGTGCCACTCCAGGTTCGGCGCGAGCCGGATCAGCCCGTCGCTGCGCCGCACCAGGCCGGGGACGCTGATGCCGATGCCGACCAGCGGGGCGGCGGGCGGCGCACCCTCGACGACCCGGCGGATGAGGGCGGCCACCGAGGCGCCGACCTGCCAGGCCTCGCCGTCGCTGTTGACCGGGGCCTGGGCCCGCTCCAGCACCCGGCCGCCGAGCCCGACCCGGGCGACGACCGCCCGGTCGACGCCGAGGTCGACCGCGATGACGAACGGCCCCTCCGCCGCGATCCGTACGCCGGCGGACGGGCGCCCGGCTCCCTGCCGGGGCCCGCCCACGGGCGTGGCGCGCTCGGAGATCCCGAGGGACTCCAGCTCGCCGACCAGACCGGCGATGGTGCTCCGGTTGAGCCCCATCAGGCTGGTCAGCTCGGCGCGGGAGATCTGGCCGGCCCCGTGGACGTGCCGGAGCAGCGTGCCGAGGTTGTGGCGCCGGACGGCCTCCTGGTTGGTCCCGAGGCCCGCGCGCCGCTGCGGGCTCATGATCGTGACCTAGACGCCGGCCGATGAACGACGGCGACGCGAGATGGCATCGACGCTCGCGGCCAGCAGCAGGACGCCACCGGTGACGAGGAAGTTGATGTAGCTCGCCTGGTTGAGCAGGCCCAGGCCGTTGGGGATCGTCGCGATCACCAGGCCGCCGATGACCCCGTCGATCGCCCGGCCGCGGCCACCGAACAGGCTGGTGCCGCCGATGACCGCCGCCGCCACGGCGTACAGCAGGACGTTGCCGCCGCCGGAGCCCGGAGAGACCTTGCCGACGTAGGACGCCAGCAGCAGGCCGCTGATCGCCGCCATCGACGAGCAGATGATGAACGCCGCGATCTTCACGCGGGTGACGTTGATGCCGGCGCGTCGGGCGGCCTCCGCGTTGCCGCCGACGGCGTAGAGGTGCCGACCGAACCGCGTGCGGGTGAGCACGAAGGTCCAGAACAGCAGCAGCACGACCACGACCGGGAGCACCCACGGGATGCCACTGATGTCGAACAGCGCCGGGTTGGGCGCCCGGTTGGCGCTGAGGAGGGCGGTGACGCCGAGCACGACCGCGCCCAGCACGACGATCCGGAGGATCACCAGGCCGAGTGGCTGGTGCACCAGGCCCTTGGCCGAGAGGGTGCGATAGCTCCACAGCGACATCGCCGCGAAGCCCACGACGATGAGGACCGCGGCGATCCAGCCCGCGGTGACCGGCACGTTCTTGATCGACAGCCCGCGCAGCACCTCGTCGTTGAAGCGCAGCGAGCCACCCGAGCCGATCAGCTTGAGCGGGATGGCCTGGAGCGCCAGGAAGAACGCGAGGGTCACCACGAAAGACGGGATGCCGAGGAAGGCGACCAGGGCGCCGATCGCGAG
>CAZDAO010000150.1:0-6204 GCA_964503015.1 uncultured Nocardioides sp.
GTCAGACCACGAATCGTGCCACCGACGTCGTACGCGCTTCCGTTAATCCGAGCCGCGAGTGGGCTCGCTAAGTACGCCACCAACGATGCGACATCGTCGGGCTGCCCGATACCTAGTACCAGTTGACGGTCCGCCAGGTATCGTTCGAGGGCCTCTTCACGGTCGGTGCCGTACATCACCGCAAGCCGGTCCACGACACCACCGGGACGCGACCATAGTCCGGTCCACACAGGTCCCGGTAGTACCGCGTTGACACGTACTTCGGGGGCGAACTCCTGAGCAAGCGCCTTGCTCAGGTAGAGGAGAGCGGCTTTCATGCTGCCGTAATCAGCAGGCACTGCCTCGGGCTGCTTGGCAAGATCGGAGGACACGATGATGACCGAACCCGAGCCCCGCGCGCGCATGTTGGGAATCAGTTCACGCGTGGTGCGGACGCAACTGAGGAAGTTGAGGTTGAACGCCCGGTCCCAGTGATGATCGGTGATGTCGAGAAACGCCCGGGACTCTGCGACCCCCACGTTGTTCACGAGGATGTCAGGTGCCGCCCCGAGAGCGCTGGTGACGTCGCGTGCCGCATCGACAGTGGAGGTCGCATCGGACAGGTCCGCCTCGATGACGACTGGTTCGACGCCAAGCTGGGTGAGCAGTTCGGCGCATTCCTCAAGTGCGATGGCGTCGACATCGCTGATCGCGACGCGGACCCCTTCACGAGCGAGCTGAGCGGCGATCGCCCGTCCAATGCCTTGAGCGCCGCCAGTGACGTACGCGGTCCGGCCTGCAAGCTTCAAGTCCACGCTTTACCTCCTGCTGTTCTCGGCTGGTTTGGGTGCGCCGTGGAACAGTTCGTAGCCGGCGTCTTCGCGCTCGCGGACGCCTCCGTAGATGTTCACGATGACCACTTCGTCCTGGAACGGGTTGGTGAACCCGTGCCACTCGCCGGCAGGGACGAGGACCACGTCGCCGGCCTCGACGGTTGTCTTGTCGCTCTCGGTCAGGTGCACGCCCCGTCCGGAAACGACGATGGTGAGCTGTTCGGCGTGGGGGTGCCGGTGCAGCTGGTGGCGGGTTCCGGGGGGAAGGTGCGCCGTGTTCGCGACGAGGTTCTCCGCTCCGGCGTCGTGGCCGTTGATGAGCCAGTAGACGTGGGTGCCGAGGGTGTCGGGAGCCGTGGCGCTATTGGGGTCTTCCTCGACGTTCCTCCTGGACCGCAGGATCATCGCTAGGCTCGCGTTCGGGTGGGAGTGAACTCGAGCAGTACCTTCGGGCGCTTCTTGCCAGGACGGCTCAGGGCGTCAAAGGCCTGCGTTGCGTTGGAGTACGGCACGATCTCCTCGACCAGGGTGTCGAGCTTGACGGTGCCTCGCACGGTTGCCTCAATGAGTCGGTCCCACTGCTCGATCCCCGACAGGACCGCGTGGATGGTGACGTTCTTGATCACGAGCGTGTTGGTGGCGAACTCCGGCACGGGATGGTGGGCGACACCAACAAGGGCCACACGGCCACCGAATGCGACCAGATCCGGGATCTGCGCACCGGCATGGGAACTGCCAGAGGCTTCGATGACCACCGAGTACGCGTTGGACTCGGCCTCCGACGGGTGCATGGCGCGTTCTGCTCCCAGTTCATGGGCGAGTGCAAGGCCGGCTTCCTCCACGCCGAAGGCGTGGACGGTGGCACCACGGGCGGCTGCCAACTGGATGGCGATAAGGCCGAGGGTGCCCGTCCCGAGAACCGCAACCGTGTCGTCTGCGTGGACGTCAACGCGATTGATGGCGTGCATCGCAGTGGAGCCGGGCTCCAGGAGTGCAGCCTCAACGTCGGTCAACGAGTCCGGAATGGGTGCAAGTACCTTGGCGGGGACCAGGGCGTACTGGCTGCCCGCGCCAGGGTAGTCCCCAAGGACTCCCATCTCGGATCGGTTGGGGCACAGCAGCCGGTGGCCGGATCGGCAGGCGGAGCAGGTGTCACAGGTGATGAAGTTGTGGCCCGCCACGCGATCCCCGACCTGGATGTGAGCGACGTCGGGGGCAACCGCCGCGACCGTTCCGCTCCACTCGTGTCCAAGCACGAAGGGGTAGGACTTGAGGCCGGTGGCCAAGTACGAGCTGCTGCCGTCGTAGAAGGAGCCGTCTGTGCCGCACAAGCCGACATACGCCACCTGCACTAGGCAATGTCCTGCCTTCAGGTCCGGCGTCGCAACCTCCTCGACTCGCAGGTCGCGCGGGCCGCGCAGGACAAGTGCGTCCATGGTTGCTGCGACGGGCGACAGGGTCTCGGTCGTGGGTGGTGTCATCGCGGTGTCTTTCGGTGTCGGGGTGGTCGAGTGTCGCGAACTGCGGGCCGCAGTAGAGCTGCTGTCCACGGTTCGCTGCATCTAAGGGCGTTCAGCGCAGGAGTATCAGCGCCAAAGGATGAGCAGGAGGCCTTCGATGAGTCCCATGGCGATGAGGAAACACGTCTGCCGACCTGTCAGGACGGCGAATTGGGGACGTGGCGGGACGGTCGAGGCAGGTGCGCCACCGTTCGGTTCCGCTCCGCCGGTTCGGCGCGCCGGCGGGATGTATGCCTTAGAGCCGAACATCGAGGGTGGTCACGAACAGCTCGACGGGCATGGTGGGCGCTTCGATGGTGACGCTGGCGCGGTATCCAACAACCAGAGAACTGCCATCAGTGATCGACTCGCGACGAGAACCGATGACGGCGTCGCCGTTGCCGGACATTACGAAGATCGAGTACTCCTCCTCAGCGGCGGTGAAGGTCTCCTGAGAGCCCGTGTCGATGGTGACGCGGTGAAAGCTGCGCCACGGTCCTTCAAAGTAATCCCGTGCGTCGAGCCACTCGTTCGGCTCGAGCTGGCCAACGTATCCAGCCACGTCAGGACTCCTTGGTTTCGATGGGCGACGATGCGCCGTGGGCGCTGTCGTCTTCTTCTGTGGGCCGCCGCGACGGCAGCTGAGTGGTGATGGCTGGCGGGAAGACCTCGATAACGACGTACTCGAGGCGCTCGTCGCCGGTGTTCCAAGCGGCATGCTGCGAGTGCAGGGGAGTGATGACGATGGTCCCTGGGGCAACGTCGTGTTTCTCGCCATCGAGCTCGATGACGCCTGTTCCCTTGAGGAAGAACCAGATCTCCTCGGTGTGGCTGTGGGTGTGGAGACCGGCGCGGCCGCCTGGATCAAACGCGACCCACTCGACACCGTCCCAGTCCGCATACAGGTGGGATCCGGTTGCCAGTCGTGCCCAGTGCATGACGCCGTCACCGCCGTGGACACCCACGACGGCTCCAGCGTTGTCCTTATGGCCGATGATGACGGTGGACATGTGGCTCCTTATTGCTGTGCTTTAGTCGGCGGAGTGGCTGGGCGGTGCGCGTCAGCTGCTGTGGCCCGAGACCATAAGGTCGGCAAGGTCCTCGGGGTCGATGAAGCTGGGAGGGGGAGGCGGACCCCACCGGAACAGTCCGCGAGCGCCCTCGAGTTCCTCCGGGGTCCAGATGGCGTCCTCGGGGATGCAGTCCATGTCGGAGTGGTACTCGGCGAAGTTGCCGGCAGGGTCCTTGAGGTACCAGAAGAAGTTCGACCCGGCGTAGTGACGGCCCAGCCCCCAGACGTGACGTTCGGGGTGACCTTCGAGCATGTCCATGGCGCCACGGCCGATGGTGTCGACGTCGTCGACTTGCCAACTGCTGTGGTGGATGAACGGCACGGGTGCCCGCTGGACGAGGATGTTGTGGTGGTCGGTCGAGCACCTCATGAAGACCCCGAAGTCGCGGATGATGTCGGAGACCTTGAACCCGAGTCCCTCAACGAAGAAGCGCCGCGTGACCTCGAAGTTGGTCGTGCCAAGAACGAAGTGGCCGAGCCGTCGGGGTCGCACCCGCTCCTCGACCAGCACGCCGGCCGCGCGGGCGTTGACGCGGTCGATCCGGCCGGGGCCGTTGACGAGCGGGGCAGGTGTGTGGGTCTGGTTCAGGCGCGGAAGCACCTCGAGGCGGACGTTGACTCCGGTGATCGGCTCAACTACGTCCAGCGTCGACCCGGACAGAGAGCCACCGAATTGCTCGTTCGTTAGGTTGCGGTGGATACGGGCGAGGTCGTCGAAATCGTCTGCGGCGAAGGTGGCACGGAGCAGCCGTCGACTCGGCGCGTGTACGAGGTGGAGCTGCTCGCCGCCGTCGGTCGTGGCGAATGCGCCTGGCCGCGTCTGGACGAGGCCAAAATCCTCGTAGAAGGCGGCGGTTGCCGCGATGTCCGGTACGCCGAGGGTGATGGACTGCAGACGGTGGAGGGCCATGTTTCAGCGTCCCCCGGCTGCCGCCATGGCGTCACCCAAACTGCCCATTTCGTTTCCGCCGAAAGTCTGGGTGAGCTCGCCGACACCACTGATCGAACTGGTGAGTACGTCGCCTGGCTTGAGGAATCGCGGCGGCACTCGGCCGGCCCCAACCCCGGCGGGCGTGCCGGTGAAGATGAGGTCGCCGGGGAGGAGCTCGACGACTTCGGAGAGGTGCGCGATCAGGTGTGGGACCGGGAAGATGAGCTGTCCGGTGTTGCCCTCTTGCACCGTCTCGTCGTTGATCTTGGCCTCGAGCGTCAGGTCGTCCGGGTCCTCGATCTCGTCGAGAGTCACCAGCGCCGGACCGATGGGTGAGAACCCTGCGTGCGACTTGGCCAGCGAGAATTGCGGGGCGGGACCGGAGTGCTGCCGTTCCCGCTCGGAGATGTCCTGTCCGACGGTGAGTCCGGCGACGTGGCCCCACGCCTGATCGGTAGGGATGTTCCTGCCACCGCGGCCCAGGACCACGACGAGTTCAACTTCCCAGTCCACCGAGCCGGCCGGCATGGGAACGGTCGTGTGGGGGCCTGAGAGGGAAGACACGAACTTGGTGAACACCACCGGCGCCCTGGGGGCGACGAAGCCAGACTCATCGGCGTGGGCGGTGTAGTTGAGGCCGATCGCGAAGATCTGACGCGGCCTCGGGACCGGGGGTCCCAGATCACTGGGCTCGAAGGGGCGACCGCTGGCGCTAAGACGCGGCGCGTTCTCGTGCAGCCAACTGCTGAAGTCGTCCCATCGGTCGTAGACGGATTGCGGGTCGGCCGACCAGCGGCCCTCACTGGCGTCGGCCAAATCGACGGCCCCCTGCGGGGTCAGTAGGTGCAGCCGGTCATCAATGTTCACGAGTCGCAACGGAACGCTCCTTCAGATGGTGGGACGTCCCCATTCGATCTCAACTCTTACGAAAACGCAAGGGTGTTTCGAAACCAATTGTGAGTCATCATAGGTTTCATGACCTCTGCAACCTCCACTAAGCCGAAGTCGGCAGCCGTCTCGGAGTCTCTGCGCGCCGACATCCTGACGGGGCGCCTGCACCCGGGCGAACGGCTTGGGTTCGCGCAGCTACGGGACCGCTTCGGGGCAAGCATGGGAACTCTGCGGGAGGCACTGACCGCTTTGGTGGACCAAGGCCTGGTGGTGTCGGAGCGACAGCAAGGGTTCCGCGTGGTGACCATCTCGATCGAGGACCTCGTCGAACTGACCGAAGCCCGTCGCGAGATGGAGGGGCTGGCCCTCACGTACGCCATTCGCGACGGTGACGTCGCGTGGGAGGCAGAGGTGCTAGCAACCCACCACGTCCTTGAACACACGCCCTCGTACCAGGAGGACGACCCAGGACGATTCTCCGACGAGTGGGCAACCGCGCACGCCGCGTTCCACAACGCTCTGCTCGCAGGCTGCGGCAATCGTCGAATTTTGAGCGCCGCCATGGCACTACGCGACTCGGCTGACCTATACCGTCGCTGGTCGGTTCCGCTCGGGAACGACCGCGAGCGAGACATCCCCGCAGAGCACGCCGGTCTGATGCAGGCAGCGCTCGAGCGCAACGCGGAACTTGCCTGCGAGCGGTTGGCTCAACACATCCAGAGGACCACCGACAAGCTCATTCCGGTCTTGACCGAAGCCGACAACTAGCGCCTGAACAGGCTACATTCGCACCGAAGTGACGAGCCGCTCCAGTTCCGAGCCGAGGCGGGGCGACGCCTCTGTTGTCCTAGTGTGATCTCTCGTTCGACGTGAGCGATTCTGCACCTGGCGGATCCGGACGCCGTGATGCAGGCCGCACGGGGCGTTACCATGCGCGCAGTCCGATGCCGCGCTGATGTGTGACGGCTGCCATCGGGTGACGTATCCCCGAGACGGCGG
>CAZDAO010000150.1:6304-8259 GCA_964503015.1 uncultured Nocardioides sp.
CTCGCAACCATGCCGGCCGACAGGTCAATGTCCGCGCCGCACAGGCCAGGCATGTGAAGCATCGCGCTGACCGCGGCCGCCACCTCGTCGTCGGTGACCATCCGCTGCAGCGCGGCCCTCGAGACGAACTCCGCGCGAGCCTCAGCCACGGTCCTGCCTGTGCGCTCGGCCTCGAGCTCGAAGTTGCGCGTCATCCGCGGCCCCTCGACTGGTCCCGGCGACAGAGTGTTCACCGCGATTCCCAGCGGTCCGACCTCGTGGGCCAAGGTTGCGGTCAGCCCGATGACAGCCATCTTTGAGGCGGTGTAGGGAGTGCGGCGCGCGAGCGGACGCTTGCCGCTCACCGAGGCGACATTGATGATGTCGCCACTTCGCTTCTCGATCATCGCTGGAAGGAACGCTCGGCACATCAAGAAGATGCTCCGCACGTTGGCCGCAAAAACCTCATCCCAGTCCTCGAGCGAGATGTCGGTGAGGGGAGCGACCGGCCCCGCGATCCCCGCGTTGTTCACCAGAATCGAAACGTCCTCGGACCCGAGCTTGCGCACCAACGCGACCACCGAATCCTCGGACGACACGTCAACCGTCGCCACCACCGCGTTGGAGCCCAGTTCTTGGCGTACGGCTTCGAGCTTGTCGAGGGACCGCCCGGCAAGGACTACGCGTGCTCCCTCTGCGGCCAACCGGACGGCAATTGCCCGGCCGAGACCGTTGCCGGCACCGGTGACCAGTGCGGTGCGGCCATCTATGCTCAGCGCGGTATCGACCGTCATCGCATGCTCGGCGGCGCCCACGGCAGGTCGGCGCCCGCGTACTTGTAGGCCCGGACGTCGCCCGACCGAGCGTGTCCCTCGAACAGCTCAACCCGAGCAGCCCGTCCGCACAGCTCTCCGAGCTCGGCGCTCACAGCCGTGTCGACGACCTCCTGGTAGGTGACGGTCTTGAGGTACTTGCCTACCCAGAGGCCGCCGGTGTAATTGGCGGCACCGCGCGTCGGCAGCGTGTGGTTTGTACCGATGACCTTGTCGCCGTAGGAGACGCAGGTACCTTCGCCCAGGAAGAGGGCACCGTAGTTCCGCATGGCCTCGAGAGCAGCGCGCGGCTCCCGGGTCAGTACCTGCACGTGCTCCGAGGCGTAGGTGTCAGCGACTGCGAACGCCTCCTCGATGGAGTCGACGAGCACGACCTCGCCGTGGTCGCGCCAAGCGGGCTCGGCAAAGTCCTTGGTAGGCATGTCGGGAAGAATCTCCTCGATGAAGGCCATGGCCCTCTCGGCCACCGTCGAAGAGGTTGTGATGAAGACGGCAGGGGAGTCCGGGCCGTGCTCAGCCTGGCTGAGCAGGTCGACTGCGACGACGAATGGGTCGGCTGCGTCGTCCGCGATGACCATCGTCTCGGTGGGGCCGGCGAACAGGTCGATACCGACCTCGCCGAACAACTGACGCTTGGCCTCGGCTACGTACGCGTTGCCGGGACCAGCCAGCATGTCGACCTTCCGGATCGTCTCGGTGCCCACTGCCATGGCGGCAACAGCCTGCGTGCCGCCGAGAAGCAGGATCTCGTCCGCACCGGCCAGGTGCATGGCGGCGACGGTCGCGGCCGGGATTTCACCGCGGATGGGGGGAGTACAGGCGGTGACGTGCTGGACGCCGGCGACCTTGGCGGTCACTACGGTCATGTGTGCAGAGGCGACCAGGGGGTAGCGGCCGCCGGGGACATAGGCACCAGCGCTGCTGACGGGGATGTTCTTCTGCCCAAGGAACACGCCCGGCTCGGTCTCGACCTCAAAGTCGCTCAGCGAGTCGCGCTGGTGCTGGGCGAAGCGGCGGACTCGCTCCTGCACCGCGACGATGTCGGCGATGACCGAGTCGTCGACCGTGGCGACGATTTTCTCGATCTCCTCCTGGCTGAGTCGGAAGCTGGCGGGCGACCAGCCGTCGAACTTCTCCGAGTAC
>CAZDAO010000151.1:0-8191 GCA_964503015.1 uncultured Nocardioides sp.
TCGACGTGCGCCGCGCCAAGGCATTGGGTGAGCTGGCCCGCACCCAGACCGCCCTGGACCTCCTGACCGGGGGTCCGGACCCGGACCGCGCCAGCGGGCCGGACCCGGACGCCCGGAGACAGGACGAAGACGGTGCACCGGCCGCAGGTGGTCGAGCAGCCGGACCGGACCTGCCCCCGGCCCGCGAGGTGGTGATCCACGCCCACTTCGCTGCGTCGACCGTCAGTGAGACCACGGTGTTCGGGCCCACCGGCCGGATGGAGAACGGCCAGCGGCTGGTCCTGCTCGACCAGGTCAAGAGCTGGTGCGGCGACACCCGGACCAAGGTCACCATCAAGCCGGTCATCGACCTCAACACCGAGCTCACCGCCTCCGGCTACGCCATCCCCGACCGCATCCGCGAACAGGTCGTTCTCCGGGACCGCACCTGCGTGTTCCCGTGGTGCACCCGCCCCGCCCACCGCGCGGACGTCGACCACATCGTCGCCTACGACCACCACGCCGCGGCCGAGGGCCGACCACAGCCTGGCCCTACGAGGACGTCCAACTTGGCGTGCCTGTGCCGGTCGCACCACCGGTTGAAGACCCACACCGCCTGGCACTACACGATGGTCGCGCCCGGGGCGTACGAGTGGACCAGCCCCCACGGCCACCACTACCTCCGCGACCACACCGGCACGAGCCCGATCGCAGAGCCACAGCCACCCGACCGACCATGACCCCGCCCCACACCCCGCCAGTCACCACGATGGCGGGGCCACAGGCACGGCCGGTGCGACGATGACCGCATGAGTCAGGGCTATGTCGGTGACGACTTCTACTGCGACGTGGCGATCCCGCGTGCGGTCCGGCTGGAGGTCGTGCACGAGGACGAGCTGGTGCTGGCCTACCACCACACCCGGCCGTTCTGACAGGTCCACGTCGTCGCGGTGCCGAAGCGGCACATCTCCTCCTTCACGACGGTCACGGCTGAGGACGAGGGCGACGTACGGGCGCTGCTGGAGGTCGTCCAGCGCATCGCCCGGCAGGTCGAGCAGCAACGCGGCGCGGCGGCGGTGCTCACCAACCTCGGCCGCTGCCAGGACTCCAGGCACCTGCACGTCCACGTGCACTCCGGGCACGAGACACGCTCCTGACCCCGACTGTCGGAGGGCACCACCAGACTGACGTCATGGACGCAGCTGCTCTCCTCGCCCGCCTCGCCGATGTCATCGACCGCCACGACTGGGACGCCCTGGCGTCCCTCCTCCACGAGGACTTCACGTGCCGGCTGGTGCACACCGGGGAGGTGTTCGACCGCGATCAGTGGGTGCGGCTCAACGCCGACTACCCCGGCTTCGAGCGGATGCACCGCGAGGACCTCGTCGCCGACGGCGACCGCGGCGTGCTCCGGGCCCGGGTGACCGGGCGGGACAGCGACGGCGAGCACCTGGAGTTCGTGGTGGCGAGCTTCGCGACGGTGCGCGACGACCTCCTCGCCGAGCTGGTCGAGGTCTGGGCCGACGTCGACCAGCAGCCGCCGCCGGACACCCGCCCGACCCGCTCCTAGCGCGCCACCGCGGAGGGCCGCGGTCAGTCCTCGACCAGCCCGATGCGGAGGTACTCCGCGGCGTAGGTGCCGGTCAGCAGCAACGAGGCATAGCGCGCGACCTCGGCGTCCGCGTCGGTCTCGACGGTCTCGACCCGTACGCCGTGGCGGGCGGCGGCGGCCTTCAGGTCGCCGGTCTGCTCGCGCACCACCGGGTCGTCGGAGCGGTCGTCCAGGACCAGCAGCAGCGGCCGCAGGTCGCCCCCCTCGTCGGCGAACGGGTCGGCGAACACGTCGTGCTGCTTGGCCGCCTCGATGACCGGCAGCAGGTGCTCGGCGTCGCCGGCGATGGCCGAGCGCCCCGACGTGCGTCGCAGCGACTCCGCGAGCCGCCGCGCGGCGCGGGCGGCGAGCACCGAGCCACCCCACACCAGTGGGTTGGTGTCAGCCATCGCGATGGCCAGCATCTTCGCGGGGTTGACGGCCAGGTCGCGGTGGGGCGAGCAGTTGGTCGCCACCTCGTCCAGGGACGCGGCGACCGACTCGGCGTCGGCCCGTGGCCCGAGGTGGACGTGGGAGAGGTAGTCGAGCACCACGACGGCGGTGGCGAGCTGGTCACCGGTGACGGTCGGCAGCACGGTGACGTGGCGACCCGCGGCGTGCTCGGCCACCAGCGACCGCGCCGGGCAGGCGACGACGACCTGCGCCCCCCGTCGTACGGCCTCGGCGACCGCCGACGCGGAGCCGTGGTCGTTGCCCTCGGGCGCCAGCATCACGACCAGGTCCAGCGAGCCGGCCCAGCCGGGCAGCCCGGGGTTGGGCCAGGCGACGAACGGCACCGGGCACCACGGCTCGAGCACCGCGCGCAGCAGGCGCGAGTCCGGGCCCGCGGCGATCACGGCGCGCGGGCGGGCGTCGTCACGTCCGCGAGCGATCAGCTCCGCGATCGGCCGCGCCGCCTCGTGCGCCTCGCGCCGGACGCGGGCGCCGCTCTCGGCGAGGGTGCGCAGGCGCAGGTCCACGGTCTGCAGCACTCCCGGGTCGTCGAGCCGGGCCTCGTCGAACCACGTCGCCACGACGAACTCCCTCCGTCGCTCAGGCCGGCTTGCGGGCCTCGTCGACCAGCAGCACCGGGATGTCGTCGCGGACGGGGTAGGCGTTGCCGCACCCCTGGCAGACGAGCTCGTCGGCCTCCTCGGCGAGCGTGCCGTGGCAGGCCGGGCAGACGATGATGCTCATGAGCTGCGCGTCGATGTTCACGACACGGATCCTAGGACAGACGTGAGGGACACCGGCGGCGGTCAGTCGGTCGGGGTCAGGACCCGCAGGTGGCCGCGCTTGGCGCCGCGGCTCGGGTCGTCCGTCGAGTGCAGCGGCACCGGCGCCGGCGCCGGGCGAGCCGCCTCGCGCACCGCGTCTGCGAGCGCCAGCAGGTCGTCGCTGCTGGGGCCCTGGGCCTGGGGGTCCGGCGCCAGGCGGAGCACCTCCCAGCCGCGCGGGGCGGACAGGCGCTCGCTGTGCAGCTCGCAGAGGTCGTAGGCGTGCGGCTCGGCGTAGGTCGAGAGCGGCCCCAGCACGGCGGTCTGGTCGGCGTAGACGTAGGTCAACGTGTTGACCGCAGGACGGCCACACGCCGTACGCGAACAACGACGGGCAAGGCTCACGGCGCCGACGCTACCCGCCGCACGCACGCCGGGCGCTTAGGCTCGCGGCGTGGATGAAGGGGTGGAGATCGTGACGGGCGAGGGGCCGCGTCGCCGCACCCGCGACCGCCGGGGCCGGGGCATGCGCGGGCCGGGCGTGGTGCCGGACTGGCCGGGCACCCCGGCCCTGCGCACCACCCGGCAGAAGTTCGACCAGCTCGTCCTCGACGTGGTCACCCCGCTCGACGAGAAGTGGCAGCGCCACCTCGGTCTCGTCGAGTACGCCGTCGAGGACGCGCCGATGCTGCCCGACGACTGGGGCGACGAGACCGTGCCCCTCTCCTCGCTGGTGCGCGGCAAGGGACAGACCCCGACCCGGCTGGTGATCTTCCGCCGCCCGATCGAGCACCGGGCGTCGAACCGCGACGAGCTCGAGGCGATGGTGCACACCGTCGTCGTCGAGCAGCTCGCCGAGCTGCTAGGGATCACGCCGGGGCAGGTGGACGAGCGCTACACCGACTGACGCCGGGCGTCGTCAGCGCTGGGCCGGCCTGACGTCCGCGACCTCGCTGGTCGTCTCCAGCTGGTCGAGCGGCAGGTAGGACAGGCCACGTTCGTCGGCCTCGACCGACACGACCGCTTCGGTGCGGTCGAGGCGCACGAGGGCAAGCACGGCCTCGTCGGGCAGGTTGACCCGGGTGGCGGTCGCGGGGTCGACCTCGACGCGGCGCTCGCGCACCACGGCCTCGCCGTCCTCGGTCCAGGCCTGCACCGTCACCACCCCCGGCGCGGACGCGCCGGCGAGCAGTATCCGCTTGCTGCCGGCCGGCAGGGCCACGCCCGCCTCGGAGTCCACGGTGGGCCCCGCGACGGCGAACGCGAGGTCGTCGGACGCCCGGGTGCGCAGGCTCGCGGTGACCGGACCGGTCGCCTCGAGCCGGAGCGCCTGGACGTCCGCGGCCCTCGTGCCCCGCAGGACGCCGCTCAGGTCGACCTCGCTCACCGTGGCGGGTGCGAGGGTGATCTCCTCGACGCCGGAGGGGGCGAACTCGCTGTCGCCGCTGACCAGCTCGAGCCCGACCCGCACCTCGCTGTCGCCCGGGTTGGCCACGGTGAGGGTCCGGTCGGCCGGCGCCGCGCCGACCCCGACGAGGTACGACGTCGCGGCGGGCGCGGCCTGCGGGGGCAGCCACTCGCGCACGGGCCGCGCGCGGCCGAGCGGGTCGACCAGGTCGACGACGCTGGAGGCCAGGCGACCGCGGGAGACCGCGACCCGGAGGGCGAGCGCGTCGCGGCTCGGAGTCACCTCGGAGAGCTCGAAGGTCGCCGAACCGCCCCCGGGCACGCGGACGCCGCGCAGTGCCGGCACGTCGACCAGGCCGCTGCCGTCCCAGACGGTCACGTCGGCCACCGCTGGCCCCTTGTCCGGGTT
Source organism: uncultured Nocardioides sp. (assembly GCA_964503015.1). Lineage (GTDB taxonomy): Bacteria > Actinomycetota > Actinomycetes > Propionibacteriales > Nocardioidaceae > Nocardioides. The sequence goes on from CAZDAO010000151.1 coordinate 4,604, forward strand.
GACCAGGGTCAGCGTGGAGGAGTGCTCGGCGGAGGCGCCGACGCCGGTGAACCACCGCTCCGGTGCCGGCTGGTCGCAGCGCAGGGCCGAGCCGGCGCCGGAGCGCGTGGCGACGAGGCCGGCTGCCAGCTCGCCGGTGCCGTCGACCACGACCGGAGACCGTTCGGTGCGGGTCGCGACACCGGACTCGAGCTGCTCGGCGGCGTCCTCGCGTCCGACCCGGAGCGCGAGCTCCCCGGAGGCCCGGCCGGTGTGGCCGATGCGGAGGTCGTCGGCCCCGGGCAGTCGCGCAGGGCAGACCGCGGTGGTGCGGTCGAGCGGGGCGGCCGTCGGCGCGTGGGTCGTCGCCGTGGGCTCGGCCGGACGCACGAGTGCGAGCGCGGCGACGGTCAGCATCGGGATCGCGAGCGCCAGGAGGGTCAGTGGTGACGGCCGGCGCCGCCTCGCCTCGGCGACCCGGCGGCGTCCGCCCGGACGCGGCGCGGAGGCCGGGGTGGGCTCAGCCATCGCGCCTGCTCCTTCCCTGGCGGACGGTCGGCGCTGCGAGGACCAGGGCGACGATGATCGCCGCGCCCTGCACGACGAGGAGCAGGCCCCGCCACCACGAGCCGTCGCCCTCGAGGGCTGAGGCGTCGAGCGGTCGGTCGACGCGCCACGCGCGCGTGCTGCGGTCCTCCGCGCTGGCTTGGTCGAGCCCGGCCGTGGCGTCGAGGAGCGCGGAGACCCGGCCGTCGGCGGGTGCGCTGAGCACGACGTACTCGATGCCGCGCGCACCGAGGTCGGCCACCACGCCGGGCGAGGGTGCGGAGACCAGCGCCTGGACGTCCGCGGTCAGCTCGGTGTCCTCGTCGGCCAGGGTGAGCACCTCGTCCTCGCCGAGGGTCGTGCCGTCGCCGCGGCGGATCCGGTAGGTGATGCCGTCACTGACGGAGCCGTCGAGGACGAGCACGCCGTGCTCCTCGCCGAGGAGCGAGCTCTGCTGCATGTAGACGGGCACGGCCTGCTCGGCATCGCGCGCCATCGCGTTGTCGGGCGTGCCGAGCCACCACGCGAGACCGCCGACCGGGACGGCTGCGGCCACCACGGCGAGCGTCGTGGCCAGGGCACGCTGCCACCACGGGTGGTCGACGTCGAGGCGGCGGAGATAGGCGTCGGCGCCCAGCACGACCGCGACGATCGAGGTGCCCTGGAGGATCACCACGAACAGGCCGAGGCTCGGTCGCGTGGTCACCGCGGGCAGGTCGAGCGTGACGTGGGACAGCACCCCGGACACGAGCGCGGCCGCCAGCGCGACCAGCCAGCAGATGACCACCGCGACGCGGGTGCCTCGCGGCACCAGGGCCGCGAGGGCGAGGATGCCGAGAACCCCGCCCAGCCACAGCGGGGCGCCGATCTCGTTGAGCCGCCCGGTGAGCAGGCCGAGGAAGGTCACCTGGTCGACCGTGAGCCGGCCCGCCTCGAGCAGCAGCCCGGACGCCGCGCCGGTGGTCAGCAGGGGCAGCAGCCAGGGGGCCAGCAGCACCGGGGTCGCGGCCACTGCGACGACGGGAGGCCCCCAGCTGTCGCGCTCCTTCAGCAGCCGGGGCGCGATGATCGCGGCACCGCCCAGGACCACCGCGGTGGCGAGGAGCGCGAAGAGCCAGAAGCCTGGCACGAACGCGGCGCCGAGCGCCACGAGCAGCGCGGTGCGCCATGCGGCCCGCCAGCGACGGTCCCGGTCCGGGTCGACGAACCCGATCGCCGCACGGGCCGCCCACGGCAGCAGCGCCGCCACGGCGACCGTGCCGAAGCGCCCCTCGCCCCAGGCGCCGGACGTCACCGGGACCAGTGCATATGTCAGCGCTCCCCAGACCACCAGCCAGCGCGGCAGGCCGAGCGGGTCGACGAGGCGGCCGACGACCTTGAGCAGCCGCCACGCACCCCAGGCTGCGACCGGCACCGCGAGCAGCATCAGGCCGGACACCACGGCACCGGTCTGGCCCAGCAGGACCGACGCGGCGGCCGCGAAGGGCAGGACGTACGCCGGCGCGGGGACGTCGGTGCCCGTGCCGAGCGGGTGCCACGTCGCGGTGTGCAGCCGCCACCAGTCGCCCGCGGCCTCCGGCACCGGGGAGAGCGCGCCGCCGGTGATGGACCCGAAGGCCTCGCGGCCGGCCACCAGCGACAGCACGCCGAACAGCACCAGCACCACCGCGACGGGGTTGGTGAAGAAGCGGGCGACGACGCCGGTGTCGGTGAGGTAGGCCTCCTCGTCGTCCTCGGTGGTCCTGCGACGCTGGTCCCGCAGCGGCGCGGCGTCGGGCGCCTTGGCCAGCCGCCGCCGCTCGGCGACGTCGGCCGCCTGGCTCGTCGCGGCGGCGACCAGGTCGGTGACGAAGTCGAGACCGTGCCGGTAGGGCAGCCAGGCCGGCGCCAGCAGGTGGCGTACGTCGGCCGGCTCGCCCTGGCGACGCTCCGCCCGCTGGCGGCGTGCCGCGCGCACCTGGCCGGGACGGCCGTGGACGGACAGCACGGCGGCCAGCTCGTCGAGCGCCTCCCCCACCGATCGCACGGCAAGGTAGCCCACGACCCGCAGCAGCGAGCCGAGGAAGAGCCGGACGTACTGCCACGGCAGCGCCCGCGAGGACACGTTGGCCAGCGAGGTGAGGAGCGCCGCGCGGCGCTCCTGGTAGTGCGTGTGGCGGCCGGTGATCGGCGTGCGGCGGACGCCGCGGTGGGCTGCCTCGGCGTGGAAGACCACCGCCTGCGGGACCACGACGGTGCGGTGCCCGGCGAGCGCGGCACGCCACCCGAAGTCGATGTCGTTGCCGAAGATCGGCAGCTCCTCGTCCAGGCCACCCAGCGCCTCCAGCACCCGGCGCCTCACCAGCATGCCCGCGGTGTTGACCGCCAGCACCTCGCGCACGGCGTCGTGCTGGCCCTGGTCGTACTCGCCGCGCTCCAGGCCCGTCTCGCGATGCCCGGTGCCGGTGATGGTCAGCCCGACCTCGAGGAGGCGGCGCAGGGAGGGCCACTCGCGGAGCTTGGGGCCCAGGATCGCGGCCTCGGGGTGCTCGCGGGTGGCCGCGAGGAGCTCGGCGAGGGCCGTCGGCTCAGGGTTGCTGTCGTCGTGCAGGAGCCAGATCCACTCGTCCTCGTCGACGACGGGGGCCAGGTCGAGGCCGTGCCGGACCGCGGCGGGGTAGCTGGTGGAGCCGGGGACGACGTCGACGACCAAGCCGTCGCCCCGTCCGCCGAGCGCCGCACGCACGAGCTCGACGCTGTCGTCGCGGCTCGTGGTGTCGACGGTGACCACGCGGTCCACCGGGAGGGTCTGCCCGGTCAGACCAGCGAGAACTGCTGGGAGCCAACGCGCCCCGTCATGGGTGACGAGTAGCGCGGTGACAGTCACCGGAGCACCCTAGCGAGGCGCTCCGCGCCGCCAAAAACCGCGGAATCCGCGATCCCGGCGGTCCTGCGTCAGACGGCGCGCTTCTTCAGCTTGCGGCGCTCGCGCTCGGAGAGGCCGCCCCAGATGCCGAAGCGCTCGTCGTTCATCAACGCGTACTCGAGGCAGTCGTCACGGACCTCGCACGTCAGGCAGACCTT
>CAZDAO010000152.1:0-8181 GCA_964503015.1 uncultured Nocardioides sp.
CGTGGGCGGCCCGGCGCGCCGCGAGCTCGGCACCGGCCGCGGACGCGTCGGCGGCAGCCGCCTCTGCCTGCGTGGCCGCCTGCACCCGGACGGCCTGGTCCGCGGCGACGCCGGACGTCGCGGCGGCGAGGGACTCGACCCAGCCGGTCAGCACCGCGGGCTCGGCAGGCCAGTCCTCGGGCGCTGCGACCGCACCGACCTCGCTGACCCGGCTCACCAGGTCGGCGACCGAGCGCTGGTGGGCGTCGGCCTGGCGGCGCAGCTCGACGCGCCGGTCACGCAGCCAGCGCTCGACCCGGTCGAAGCGCTCGGTCTGGAACACCTGCTGCAGCAGGGCGTGACGCTCCTCGGAGCGGGCGCGGAGGAAGGCCTGGAAGCGCCCCTGCGGCAGCAGCGCGACCTGGCAGAACTGGGGGAGGGTCATGCCGACCAGCCGGGTCACCAGGTGGCCGGTCTCGTCGAGGCGGGTGCTGAGCGGGTGCCACAGGTCGGTGCCGTCGGGGGCGCGCCGTCGCTCGGAGATGACGACTCGTGCCTGCTCGGTGGTCGTGCCGGTGCCACGCTTCTTGGGCCGGGCCCACGACGGTGACCGGTCGAGGCGGAAGCGCCGCCCCGACAGGGTCGCCTCGAGGACCACGCGCGGCGTCACGTCGTCGCCCGCGTGGTCGGAGCGGAGCCGCTTGGCGGTCGACCGGTCACCCGGCACGTCGCCGTAGAGGGCGAAGCAGACCGCGTCGAGCACGCTCGACTTGCCGGCGCCGGTGGGACCGCTGAGCAGGAACAGCCCGGCGTCCGACAGCGCGTCGAAGTCGATGCGCACCCGGTCGGCGAACGGGCCGAACCCGGTCACCTCGAGGTGGTGCAGCCTCATGCCCCACCTGCCGGCGACGGCGCGGACGCCCCCACGAGGACGTCCTGGTCGGGGTCGTGGCAGCAGGCATCGACCGCCTCGAGGAGCAGTGCGGACTCGGCCGGGGTGGCCGCGACCCCGCGGACCTGCTCGAGGAAGTCGAGCGCGATGCCGTGGTCGCTGCGCCCGGCCGCGGGCGGGGCCGGCGTGTGGGGCTCGACTGCCGAGGCCGGGAACTGCAGCACGAGGGTGTGCGGGAACCGGCGGCGCAGCTGCTCCATCGCGCGGGCGGGGCGCGGCACGTCGGTGACCGTCGCCTGGACCCAGTCGTCCTCGCGGTCGCTGAGCGTCGGGTCGCCGAGCAGGTCGAGGAGGCTGCCGCTGATCCGCGAGAGCCGCCGGGGCACGGGCGCGTCGATCCAGCGGGTCGTGCCGAGGCCGCCTGCGTCGAGCTCGACGAGCCACGAGCCCTTCACCTGGTCGGCCTCGGAGAAGGAGTAGGCGAGCGGCGAGCCGGAGTAGCGCAGACCGTCGGCGAGGACGTGGGGGCCGTGGAGGTGGCCGAGGGCGGTGTAGTCGATGCCGTCGAAGGTGCTGGTCGCCACGCGCGAGACCCCGCCGACGCTGATGTCGCGCTCGGACTCGCTCGGGACGGCGCCGGCGACGAACGCGTGCGCGAGGACGACCGACCGCGTGGACGCGGAGCGGGCGGCGAGGTCGCGGCGCACGCGCGCCATCGCCTCGCCGAGCGCGGCCTCGTGGCTGCGGTGCCGCAGGCCCCAGGGCTCGAGCAAGGCCGAGGGGTCGAGGTAGGGAAGGGCGTGGATGGCCACGTCGCCGTGCGCGTCGCCGAGCACGACGGGGGTGCCGACGGTGGCCGCGTCGGTGCGCACGAAGACCCCGGCGGCGTCCATCAGGCGGGAGCCGAAGCCCAGGCGCTGTGCGCTGTCGTGGTTGCCGCTGCTGACCACCACGCGGGCGCGAGAGGCGGCGAGCCGGGCGAACGCCTCGTCGGCGAGCGCGACGGCGTCGACGTGGGGGAGGGCGCGGTCGTAGACGTCACCGGCGACCACGACGACGTCGATCCCCTCGGCGTCGACCACCTCGAGGAGGTGATCCACGAACGCCGCCTGGTGCCCGAGCAGTCCCTCGCGGTGGAAGGACCTCCCCAGGTGCCAGTCGGAGGTGTGGAGGATGCGCACACGACGAACCTATGCGGCCGCACCGACAGCACCGGGCACCACGCCGCAGCGCGCCAGGGCTCAGGTGTAGTGCACCGTGCGACCTGCGGAGGTGAAGCCCCACAGGTCGATCCCGGCGTCGCGGGCGAGCGCCGCGGCCAGGGTGGTGGGCGCCCCAACGGCGACGATCGTGCCGATGCCGCTTGCGGCAGCCTTCTGCACCAGCTCGAAGCCCACCCGGCCGCTGAGGACCAGGCACGCGGCCGCCGGCGACTCCCCGGCCAGCACGCGCGCGCCGACCACCTTGTCGACCGCGTTGTGCCGGCCGACGTCCTCCCGGACCACCAGCAACGTCCCGTCGGGGTCCGCCAGACCGGCTGCGTGGACACCTCCGGTCCGGTCGAAGAGCGACTGGCGCGAGCGCAGTGCATCGGGGAGTCGTCGTACGACGTCGGGTCCGGGGCGCGCACCGGCCCACGGTGCGCCGGCCCGCACCGACAGTGCCTCGGCCACGCTGTCCTTGCCGCACACGCCGCACGCCGACGAACCGGCCGACGCGGCGAGGTGCCGGTGGGGGAGTGCCGCGCCAGCGCTCAGCGTGGCGGTGACGACGTTGAGCTCCTGCTCCGGCGCCAGGTCGGCGTCCGTGCAGTAGGCGACCCGGACGAGCGTCTCGGGCGTGGCGAGCCCCTCGTTGACCAGCCACCCGGCGGCGAGCTCGAAGTCGTGCCCGGGGGTGCGCATGGTGACCCAGGCCCGCTGCGCGTCGAGCGCGCCGGCGCGCACCCGGATCTCGAGCGGCTCCTCGGTCACCAGGCGGTCCTCGCGCGTGGTCTCGACCCCGTCGGCGTGCTCCACGACGCGGGTCCGCAGGGACGGCCCTGGCCGCCGGACGCGCTCGCTCACCACCACTCGACCCTAGCCCGTGGGACCGCGTGCTGGTGTCCGAGATCACCCCTCCGGGGATGCGGGGGACCAGATCCTACGGCCGTAGAATGTAAGAGCCGCATAGGAGCGGCTACTTCTTACACAACGACGTGAAGAAGTCCGTCTCGCTCATCACGTGAGGGTCCCCCCTCGAAAGGACAGATCTCCATGACCACGCAGCTGCATGTCGCCTTCAGCCTCGTCGACGCACGGGCTCACGCAGCGGAGGACAGCGCCCTCCTGCGCACCGTGGAGATCGCCCGCCGTGAGGAGCGCCGCGCCCGTCGCGCCGCGCGTCGCGTCACCCGCTGACCCAGCGCGACCCTCGGCCGACGTCCCCCACGTCGGACCCTGCCGCACGCCGCCGCCCTCCCGCGGCCGGTGCGCGGCGCCGACACCCTGCCCGACCCCCCTCTGGCAGGGTGTCGGCCATGACTGACCAGAACCGCCCCGCGCCCACCCAGGCTGGCACGGACGTGCCGTCAGACCTCCGCAGCATCGAGCTCACCCGGATCGGTCACGCCCGCTTCAAGGCCACCAACGCCAGGGGCGGCGAGACGTTCTTCGGCACCGGGGGAGAGGACCCCGACTTCACGCCGGTGGAGCTCCTCCTCGCCGCCATCGCCGGCTGCAGCGCGCTCGACGTCGAGGCGATCACCCACAAGCGGGTCGCCAGCACGACGTACGACGTGCACGCCGAGGGCCGCAAGGTCCGCGACGAGGACGGCAACCACCTCGTCGACCTGCGGGTGAGCTTCGACATCCGCTTCCCCGACGGGCCCGAGGGGGAGGCCGCACGCGAGCGGGTGCAGGGCGCGATGGAGATGTCGCGCGACCGGTTGTGCACCGTCGCGCGGACGGTCCAGCTGGGTGCGGCGATCGACTACGACCAGGTCAGCTGATCGCGACCTTCTCGATGGTGACCGCCTTGTTGGGTGCACCGCCGCCGGCCGGGTGGGCCCCGTCGTTGCCCTCGGCGGCGATGGCCTCGATGACCTCCAGTCCCGCGTCGTCGATGGTGCCGAAGGTCGTGTAGCTCGGCGGGAACTGGGAGTCGCGGAACACGAGGAAGAACTGCGAGCCGTTGGTGTCGGGCGCGCTGGCGTTGGCCATCGCGATGGTGCCTGCGCCGTAGGTCTCGTCGCCGGTGAGCTCGTCGGCCACCGAGTAGCCGGCGCCGCCTGAGCCGGTGCCGGTCGGGTCGCCGCACTGCAGGATGCCGAAGCCCTCCTGGTCGCCGATGCGCGGGCAGGGGGTGTCGTCGTAGAAGCCCTGCTCGGACAGCGAGACGAACGAGTTGATCGTGCACGGCGCGTCGGCGCGGTCCATGGTGAGCGTGATGTCGCCGAAGTTGGTGGTCATCGTGGCGGTGACCGTGCCCTCGGCGGGCGCCTCGGCCGGCGGGGCGTCCACGTCGCGCGCCGGCTCCTGGCCGTCCTCGGGGTACTCGCAGGTCGTGGTCTCGCCGCTGGACGACTCCGGCTGTGACTGCGAGGAGGACGCGGACGGGTCCTGGGCGGTCTCCGGCGCGTCGCCGTCGCTCTCGTTGCCGCACGCGGCGAGGGTGAGGACGGACAGGCAGGCGGCCACCGTGGCCAAGCGCTTCAGCATGGCGCCGAGGATAGCCAGCGCCCGTTCACATCTCCTCGTGGGTGTCGGGGTCGCCGCCGAACAGCCGGCCGTCGTCCTCGGCGAGACCCGAGATCGCCGCGACCTCGTCGTCGTCGAGCTCGAAGCCGAAGACGTCGAGGTTCTGCGCCTGGCGCTGGGGGTCTGCGGACTTCGGGATCGGGAGCGAGCCGAGCTGCACGTGCCAGCGCAGGATGACCTGGCCGGGGGAGACGTCGTGGGCCCGGGCAGCGGACGTCACGGCGTCCTCGTCGCGCGGGGCGCGGCGCTTGCCCATCGGGCTCCACGCCTCGGTGCGGATGCCGAGCCGCTCGTGCACCGCACGCATGTGCGCTTGCGGGAACCGCGGGTGCAGCTCGACCTGGTTGACGGCCGGGACGACTCCGGTGTCGTCGATGATCCGGGTCAGGTGCTCCTCGGTGAAGTTGGAGACGCCGATCGATCGGACCAGGCCGTCCTTCTGCAGCTGGACCAGCGCGCGCCACGCCTCGACGTACTTCCCCTGGCTCGGATTGGGCCAGTGGATGAGGTGCAGGTCGGTGCGTTCGAGCCCGAGGCGCTCCAGCGAGCCGCGCACCGACGCGATGGCGTCGTCGTACGCGTGGTGGCGCCCGGGGATCTTGCTGGCGACCAGCACCTCCTCGCGGGGCAGGCCCGAGCGTCGCAGCGCCTCGCCGACCTCCGTCTCGTTCTCGTAGTTCACCGCGGTGTCGAGGAGGCGGTAGCCGGCCTCCAGCGCGGCCACGATCGCGGCCGTGCCGTCCTCGCCCGTGAGCGGGTAGGTGCCGAAGCCGATCGCCGGGATCGGGGTGCCGTCGTTCAGCGTGTACGTCGGTGTGGTGGCCATGGCTCCAACGTAGCCCGTGTTGGTGGATCCGGATGTGCCAGGCGATATGCGGTAGGCGCTGCGGACTCTGTGCCGATGCTGCATTTCTCGAGTTGAAAGAATTCTCATCCACCGGGATCACCCCTCCTGAATCGCAGTCGGCGGGTGGGGGAGGGTTTGACACGTCGCTGGTTTCTTGGTGAGGATCTGGGCTCGCAACTTCTACGACAATCTCGGGGGATCAATGAAGAAGATCGTTGCGTCGATTTCGGCGGCCGTCATCTCGCTGTCACTGGCCGCGCCGGCCGCATCGTCGGTAGACGATGTCCGGCCCGAACACCAGGCGCCCGGCGAGGTGACCTCGACGACTGACGCGGCAGAAGGCCTGATGTCGAGTGTCTACTACACCGACGTCGACAACCCGCACCGCACTGGTGGCGATGTGTCGTCGCACGGCTGGTGGGGAAAGATCAGCGGTAGCGCCAAGCGCGCGCGCATTCAGATGGAGCTCTACGTGGCCGACGGCGGGTGGCGGCTCGTGGCCACGACCCCCTTCGGGGACAGCTACCGGCCAGGAGGCGGGAAAGGTCACCGAGCGACTGTTCGCTACACCTGCGGGACCAAGCAGGGTCCCTACCTCTGGCAGTCCTACGCCGAAGCAGACGTCGTCGGCGAGGCCGACCCCGTCCAGTGGACGAGTCGTGGCCAGATCGCGGTGGCATGCTCGCCGCGCTAGTGGCTGGACCCGGTTCGGGCTGAGGACGAACGACCGTGGGTAGTCGCCACAGCGCATGGCCTGAGCCACTGGTTCCTGCGGTGCCGGCTCCGGATCGATCGGACCTCGACGCCTGCATCCTGGTCGCGCACCAGGATGCAGGCGACAAAGGCCCACCTCCGGGCTGCATGGACGAGGGCTCGCTGCGCTGGATGGTCGAGCAACTCAGCGTCGCGCACCCGTCTGAGTCGTGCTACTACGCCGTGTGGGACGGAAACCCCGGCATCCCGGGCCAGTGGGCCGACGCGCCGAGGTACGGGTACGGCCACCACTCCTTCTACACCTTCCTCGTCCCGCTGCCCCACGTTCCTGACTTCGCCATCCGCTTGGGCGCGCTCGCCATTGCTGACGTCCTGACGGCGCGCGGCTTGGACGCCGACGAGGAGACGGTGATGGATGCCGTCATCCCCAGGTCGCCGAACCTTCTCTGGCCATCCGACCGGACGTGGGTGGCCTACAGCGACTTCGACCTGGACGAGACAGAGGTCTGCGGGCCGACCCACCTGACGAACCTCCTGCGTGCCACTGTGAACGCGCGTCCGCGCCCGAGTCAGAGGACCAGGCCGACCTCGTGGAGAGCATGGAATGACGATCGAAGTCCCGAAAGATGAAGGGCCGCATGAATCAGTCGCGCCGGCCCCGACACCTGTTCTCCGGCTCCGAGCGACTGGGCGGAGAATCCGATCCGGCCTGTGGATCTCCCTGCCCTTGTTGGTGCTGTTGGCGGGATGTCAACAAGACGCGGCCACGGATGGCCCTCGTCATTCCTCAGACGATGTCCAAAGCTCGACTCAACAAGGGTCCTACTCGCTCGGTGAGGCATGCGTCGCTGATTCCGCCGACCCCGACGAGATCCGATCAGCCGAAGCGCCCGGCGTCCCGTGGACCAGCTTGCCGAAAAGTATTTCGGTCACTATTGAAACGAATCAAGGAAAGGTGCCGATCACGCTCGATGCGGAATCTTCTCCGTGCGCGGTCGAAAACCTGCTTTCCTTGGCTGCGAAGGATTTCTTTGATGCCACGCGTTGCCACCGACTGACGACGAAGCACATCTACATCCTCCAGTGCGGCGACCCGACCGGAACCGGGGAAGGCGGACCTGGATACACGATCGTGGACGAGTTCGACGGAAGCGAGTCGTACCCACCCGGTACGGTCGCGATGGCTCGCCGGATGGACAAGGACGACTCGGCCGGCTCCCAGTTCTTCTTCGTCTACGACGGCAGGGACGATCAGCTGCCGGCTGAGTTCACCCGGCTGGGAACTGTGTCGGGCGCAGGGATGAAGGTCTTGCGTGCCATTGCCAGCAAGGGCACCGCGGCGGGGACGGTGGACGGCCCACCCAAGGATCCGGTTGTCATCGAAGACGTGGGACAGCCTCGCTGAGCGCGAGCAGCCCGTCGCTCGCCAATCCTGGATGGCACCTACTGAGGGGAGTGCACCTCGGTGCCCACCTGCGCTATCTGACATAATGTCAGTTATCGGCGGTATGGCTGAGCGTGCGGCGAGTGGGCGTAGGTGCTGGAATCCCCGGATGCCCGGTGACTCCATCGACATCGTGGAGCTTTCGAGCCACCAGATGACTCCGATCTTCCATGGTGTGCTCAGGCCGCCCCTGAGGCCGCCACGTTGAACGCTCGCCTCAGGACGCCGCTGTCAGGACGCCGCTGTCAGAACGCCGCTGTCAGAACGCCGCTGTCAGGACGTCTCCGGCCGGGTGGCGCTACGACGTCCGCGACAACGTGGAGCATCCGAGCCATTGGGTGGCTCGCATCTTCCACGCTCTCGCGACACCTCGGCCGGGCACCCGCCTGTGCCTGGATGGGTCGCCCGCGAGCCCACGCCCAGGTACGACGAGTCTGCGAAGTGACATAACGCGTCAGGCGAACCTTCCGTACTTCTTGTGCATCGCTTGCTTGCTGACGCCGAGCATGGTGCCGATCTCGGCCCAGCTGAAGCCGTGGATCCGGGCGCGGCGTACGGCGACGGCCTC
>CAZDAO010000153.1:0-8174 GCA_964503015.1 uncultured Nocardioides sp.
CCCGACCGGCCCGGCGTGGAGGACCTCATCGACCAGATCTGCTCGGGCGTGCGGTCGGCCTGCACCTACGCCGGTGCCGCCGACCTCGCCGAGCTCCACGAGCGTGCGCTCGTCGGGGTCCAGTCCGCTGCCGGCTTCCACGAGGGCCGCCCGCTCGAGAAGTCCTGGTGACGATCGTGCGCGAGTTCGACCACGTCTTCGTGATGACCTACGGCCGGTCGGGGTCGACCCTGCTGATGGGCATCCTCAACTCGATCCCCGGCTGGCTCCTGCGCGGCGAGAACCGCCACGCCATGCGGCACCTCTACGACTTCCACCGCAGCGGGCTCGCCGAGAAGGCGCGGGTCGACCCGCGCCGGGCGAGCCAGCCGACCCACCCGTGGTTCGGCATCGAGGGCTTTCCCGAGATCGCCTCGCTGCAGCACATCCGCGCCCTCGCCGAGGCGACCCTGCTGCGTCCGGAGCACGACACGCGGGTCACCGGCTACAAGGAGATCCGCTGGTACGACGCCGACCTCCCCGACTACGTCGACTTCCTGCGCCAGGTCTTCCCGGGCGCGCGGTTCGTGGTCAACACGCGCAACCTCACCGACGTCGCCGCCAGCAACTACTGGACGCACAAGGACGACCCGCTCGCCCAGGTGCAGGCGATCGAGGAGAAGATCCTCGCGACCGCCGCGGGGCTCGGAGACGCGGCCTACCGCGTCCACTACGACGACTACGTCGCCGACCCGGGCGTGCTGCGCGGCCTCTTCGACTGGCTCGGCGAGGTCTACGACCAGAACCGCATCGAAGCGGTCATGGCCACTCCGCACTCGCGCGCCGGCAGGCACCGCAGCGCCGAGTGACGGGTCAGGTGCCGCGGAAGTGGCCGCGGGTCGAGACTCTGGACCATCGCGTGTGAGTACGGGCGCTCAGGTGCCGCGCGCCGGCGGCCTCGATACTCGCCCCATGGTGACGACACGTGCATCGTCGGTGGCCGCCTCGACCGTGGTGGCGCTGCTCGCGCCGCCGGCGGCATGGGTGGCGTGGATCTCGTGGAGCGACGGGAAGGCCGGCGACGCCCAGCACGTCGCCTGGTTCGGCACCGTCGCGCTGGGCTGCGTGCTCGCCGGTGCCCTCGCGCCACGAGGTGCGCCCCTGCTGTGGCCGGCGGTGGTCGCGGTGCTGTCCACCGTCGTCACCCTGTTCCTCTGGTGGTCGAGCGAGGACGACAGCGGACTGTTCCTCGTCGGCATCCTGCTCGCGACGCCCCTGGTGGTGGCGTCCTCGCTGCCGCTGCTGCTCCTGGGGCGGTCGCTGGCGACGCTCGGGCGTCGCCGGTGATCGCGTTCAGCGCGAGGTGTTCGCCGTACGTCCCTTGGTGACCCCGACGAAGGCCTGGGTGACCTCGTCGTCACGGTCGACCTTCCAGACCAGCGCGACGGTGGTCGGGTCGAGGTCGGAGACCACGCGGGTCACGACGTCCTTGCGCTGGTGGAGCCGTGCGACGGACATCGGAAGGATCACGATCCCGGTGCCGGCGGCGACGGTCTCGATCGCCTCCTGCTCGGTCATCGGAGGCCAGTCGAGCTGCTGGGCGGTGGGCGACCAGCCGCTCGGGTGCGCCCGGACCAGCTGCTCGTCGACGAGGTCGGCCGTGGTGACCTCCTCGTCGGCGGCGGCCAGGACGTGCTCGCGCGAGGCGACGGCGACCTGCAGCTCGTCGTAGAGGCGCACCTGGTGCAGCCCGTCGCGGTCGACGGGCAACCTCACGATCGCCATGTCGAGGCTGCCGTCGCGCACGCCGTCGAGCTGCTCGGCCTCCGTCACCGGCACGAGCTCCAAGGGCTCGCGGCGGCGTTCGCGCCAGTGGCGAGCCCACTTGACGGGGGTCGCGCCGGTGACGAAGCCGATGCGCAGGGGGGTCGCCATGTGACCGACCCTAGGCCGTCAGGCCTCCGGGTCGCGCTCGACGGACAGCACGAAGTCATCGCCGTGCTCGGTGACACCGGTGATGACGGCGGCCTCGACGGCCTCGCGCGCGTACTTGCGACGCACGACCATCGGGTCCTGGCCGAGGTCCTTCACGAGCGCCGCGGCGAGCCCGATCATGATGAGCACGAACGGCAACGCCGCGATGACGGTGATGGTCTGCAGCCCGCTGAGCGCGTCCTGGCCGCCGACCAGCAGCATCACCGCTGCGACGGCGCCGGTCGCGACGCCCCAGAAGATCACCGTCGGACGGCTGGGGTGGATGGTGCCGCGCTCGGAGAGCGAGCCCATCACGATCGAGGCGGCGTCGGCGCCGGAGACGAAGAAGATGCCCACCAGCACCATCACCAGGATGGTGGAGACGGTCGCCAGCGGGAAGGACTCGAGAGTGGTGAAGAGCTGCTGCTCCAGCCCACCCGCGCCGGCGATGTCGGTGCCGGCCTTCTGGAGGTCGATTGCAGCGCCGCCGAAGATGCAGAACCACACGACGCTGACGAGGCTCGGGACGAGCAGCACCCCGGTCACGAACTGGCGGATCGTCCGGCCGCGCGAGATGCGGGCGATGAACATGCCGACGAACGGCGTCCACGACAGCCACCAGGCCCAGTAGAAGACGGTCCAGCTGGAGAGCCAGTCGCTGGTCTCGGCGCCCTCGGCTGCGGTCCGGGCGGCCATCATCGGCAGGTCGGCGACGTAGCTGCCGATGGACGTCGGCACCAGGTTGAGGATGAAGACCGTCGGCCCGACCACGAACACGAACAGGGCGAGGGCGACGGCGAGCACCATGTTGATGTTGGAGAGCCACTGGATGCCCTTGGCGACGCCGGAGACCGCGGAGAGCACGAAGGCCGCGGTGAGCACGGCGATGATCCCGACCAGCACGGCGTTGCCGGTGTCACCGAGCCCGGCGACGATCTGGAGGCCGGACTCGATCTGGAGCGCGCCGAGTCCGAGCGAGGTGGCGGAGCCGAAGAGGGTGGCGAAGATGGCGAACATGTCGATCGCCTTGCCGCCGATCCCGTGTGCGTGGCGTCCGAGCAGGGGCTCGAACGCCGAGCTGATCAGCTGCAGGCGGCCCTTGCGGTAGACGCCGTACGCCACGGCGAGCCCGACCACGGCGTAGATCGCCCACGGGTGCAGCGTCCAGTGGAACATCGTGGTGGCCATCGCGGTCTGGGCGGCCTCGGGGTTGCCGGCCTCGCCGGTGCCGGGCGGCGGCGTGGCGAAGTGGGTGATCGGCTCGGAGACGCCGTAGAACATCAGGCCGATGCCCATGCCCGCGCTGAACATCATCGCGACCCACGAGATGGTCCGGAACTCCGGCTCCTCGTCGTCGCGGCCGAGGGGGATGCTGCCGAACTTGCCGAGGGCCAGCCAGATCACGAAGACCACGAAGGCGCTCGAGGTCAGCACGAACAGCCAGCCGGTCTTCTCCATCGTCCACGCCAGGCCGCTCGCCGAGGCGTCGGCGAGGCTCCCGGTGCTCACGAAGCCCCAGGCGAGGAACGCCAGGCTGATCAGGGCCGTGACGCCGAAGACGAGCCTGTCGAGGCCGGTCTCGCGGGGAGCGGTCGGCTCGATCGCGGCGTCGAGCGCAGGGTGGGTCTCGTCGGGTGTGGGCAGGTCGCGTGGGTGTTCGATTCCTGTGGCCATCCGGCGAGGACATCAAGAATCTCGGCGTCGAGCAACCTGAGGTGGGGGTTCCCCGCTCGGGTGAGAGCAGGTTCACATGCCGGGCTTGCCGGCCTCCGCATAGGACCGCACGACCGACACGTAGAGCGGGAAGTCCACCGCGACGTCGCGGAAGAGCAGTGCCCCGGCTGTCGTCGCCGCCCCGACGACCTCGCGCGTCACGGCGTCGGCGAGGTCGGCGGGGCAGTGGACGACCACCTCGTCGTGGAGGAAGAAGACGAGGTGGGGCCGCGCGTCGACCTCGCCGGTCCCGCCGAGCTCCCACAGGCGGTTGCGGAGGTCGGCGATCCAGCACAGTGCCCACTCCGCGCCCGTCCCCTGGACCACGAAGTTGCGGGTGAACCTGCCGTAGGCCCGCCGGTGCCGGTCCTGGTGCTCGAGGTCGGCGGGCGGAGCATCGGGCGACTCGTCCCACGAGCCGCCGAGCGGGGGACAGCCACGTCCGAGCAGGGTGCGCACGACCTGGCCCCGCTCGCCCGCGCGGGCGGCGCCCTCGACCAGCCCGAAGGCCTGCGGGTAGCGACGGGTCAGCTCGGCCACCATGCGGCCGCTCTCACCGCTCGTGGCGCCGTACATCGCCCCGAGCAGCCCGAGCTTGGCGTCCTGCCGGCTCGCGACGGCGCCGGCGTCGACCATGCCCTGGTAGAGGTCGGCACCGCGTGCCGCGCGGGCCAGCTCGCGGTCGCCGCTCATGCCTGCCAGCACTCGGGGCTCGAGCTGGGCGACGTCGGCCACGACGAGGACCCATCCCTCGTCCGCGACCGCCGCCGATCGGACCTGGACCGGGAAGGACAGCGCACCGCCGCCGTTGGACGACCATCGTCCGGTGGCCGAGCCAGCGGGCTGGTAGGACGGCCGGAACCGTCCGCCGCTCACCCACTGGTCGATCCACGCCCAGCCGTTGTTGTGGAAGAGGTGGGCCAGCTGCTTGTAGCGCAGCAGCGGCTCGACCACCGGGTGGTCGACCCTCCGCAGTGTCGAGGCCCGGGTGTCGGGCACGTCGACCTCGGCCCGGCGCAGCGCCGCCAGCAGCTCGGGACGGGAGTCGGGGTTGAGGCCCGGCGCGTCGAGGAGGCGTCGTACGTCGGAGGTGACCTCCTCGAGCAGGCGCGGCCGGGCGCCGCGCGGTGGCCGCGGACCGAGCCGCTCCTCGAGCAGCCGCTCGTGCACGTCGACGCGCCACGGCACCCCGGCGTGGGTCATCTCGGCGGCGGCCAGGGCACCGGCCGACTCGGCGGCCAGCAGCAGCCGGAGGCGTACGGCGTCAGGGGAGGCGGCGACGGTGGCGGAGCTGCCGGGCGTCCTCGACGTCCGCGCGCAGGTGCTCGGCGGCGTCGTCCACGCTGAACAGCGTCGGGTCCGCGGCCACCGCCGGCGGCAGGTGGTCCCACAGCTCGGAGTCCTCGCCCCGCAGGATCCGCGCGTCGGCCGCGGGAGCGCGCCGCAGGACGGCATGGCACAGCCGGAGGTCGTGGCAGCGTCGCACCCGCACCCCGGCCGCCAGCAGGAGCGGGTACCAGCGCGCAGTGTCGTCCCACACCCACCGCGGCGCGTCGAGGGCCTCGCGGTCGCGCACGAGCGCCGTCAGGTCGGGCAGCGCGACCTCGGCCTCGCCGGTGACGTCCGTGACCAGCACCCGTTCTCCGGGCAGGCGGGAGAGATGGATGCGGGTCATGGGGACAGCCTCGCCGACCGCACCGACGGTCGCGGCGACCACGTCCCGTTTGGGTCGACGCCTTGTGCCACCCGGAAGATGGTGGCGTGCTGCACCGACATCCGTTCCTCAGCCTGCTGACCCTGCTCTACCTCGGCTTCGTGGCCCTGGTGACGCTCACCCCGGCCGAGGACCAACCGAACTACCAGGACCTCGCACGGCGGATCCTCGCCCGGCTCGAGCGCTACCCCGAGCTCGACGCCGTCTCGAGCCGGCTCAGCGTCGAACGGATCGAGTTCCTGGCCAACATCGGGCTGTTCGTGCCGCTGGGCGTCTTCCTCCTGCTGCTCGTCGGGTCGCGCCTGTGGCTGGTCGCGCTGGCCGCCGGCATCGTGCTGACGTCGATGATCGAGACCGCGCAGCGCTCCATCCCGGGTCGCGTCCCGGACCCGCGCGACGTTGCCGCCAACTCCATCGGGATGTTCCTCGGCATCGCCGTGGCGCTCGTGCTCACCCTGCCCGCCTCGCTCAGGAGACGACGCGAGCGCGAGGCGCGGCGGGCGACCACCTAGTCCTCAGGTGCGGAGCGTTCCGCCCCAGGAACGGGCCCGTTCGACCTCGCCGTCGAGGAGGGGACCGGACGTGTCCTCGACGTAGAACGACTCCGTGCCGATCACCCGACCGAGGTGCCCGTGCGAGACGCTGCGTGCCGCCCCGCGAGCAGCCGATCCCGGGAGCCGCCGGACCGACGAGGCCCTCGTGTCGAAGGTCGCGACGTCCAGGCCGGGGGCCGGCGTGAGCGCGGCCAGCCACTCCCGGATCCCGGTCTCCTCGTGGCCCGCCTCGCCGCCCTGCTTCACCGCGTCGCGGCGCGTGGTGGCCCGGGTCATGCCGAAGGCGTGCGTGGGTCCGCCGACGACGAGCAGGTCGACGTCGTGGGGGAGAGGCGTGGGGGCGTCGGCGATGCCGACGACCTGGACCGGTCCGCTGATGCCCTCGGCGACGGCGTGGGCGACCGCCTCGGTGTTGCCCCAGTAGGACTCGAAGACGACGAGCGTGGACATGGCTGGCTCCTCAGTGCGGGGGTGGGGTGAACGTGGACAGCCACTGGCCGGCGAGCCAGCCGCTGGCGACGAGAAGGGCGAGGCTGGGGCCCGCATCGGGGCCGAGGTGCACGTCCTCCGACGTGACGAGCGCGACCACAGGGCCCGCCCAGAGCGCGGTGAACAGGGTCACCACCTTGATCAGGGCGACGACCGCCAGCGGCGGCCCGGCAGGCCGGTCGCGCAGGAGCAGCACGCCGACGGCCACGATCGCCGGCAGCACGATCGCCAGGTCGAGCCAGAAGACCGGGTAGGGGGTGCCGCCCACGCCTTCGGGATCGGGTCGCGCCCCGCCCAGCGCGAACGGCAGCAGCGTGGTGAGCCACAGCGCCGCGAAGAGCACTCCGGTCGTCACGAGCATCCAGCCGGTGCCGCGCACCAGCCGCCGCGACGCCGTGCTGGCCGGCACCTCCCTCACCGCCACCCGCACCAGCCCGGTCGCCAGGCCCGCGGTCGACAGCGCCACGATGACGACGTACGCCAGGAAGGCGCGATTCATCGGGACGCCTGTCACGTAGATGAGATAGCTGTAGGCGAGGTAGCCGAGCAGCCCGAGGCGACCGAGGTCGGCCGCCGTGGACAGCACCGGCCGGCGGACCAGCCAGAGCAGCAGGGCAGCCACGACGATGCTGCACGCGTCCTGCGCGCGGGCGCCGAGGACGGTGGCGTCGGGCAACGAGCGGTACGGCGTCTCGGCGAGGAGGCCGTAGAGCGATGCGCCCACGACCACGGCCGCCAGCACCAGCGTCGACCAGAGCAGACCGGGTGTGCGGCTGACCCCTCCCGGGACGAGGACCACCTCGGGGCGCGCGGTGCCGCTCGGGCGCGCCGCGGGCGGACCGCCCAGGGCCGGCCAGTCGGCGCGTGCCGCCGGGACGAGGAGGGCCAGCGCGGGGACGCTCCACAGCCAGATGCCGAAGGAGAAGGCCATGAGCAGGACGTGGAAGGCGATCACCCCGACCCACCCCGCGCGGGCCGCCCGGCCGCCGCGGAGGAGCAGCAGGCCGAGGCCGATCTCGCCGACGGCGAGCAGCAGGAACCAGACATAGGGATGAGGCATCACGACGTCGTGCCACGCGGTGGTGACGAACGACCAGTAGGCGCCGTCGGCGAAGGGCCGGTAGGTCTGCGGGTCGGCGGCGACGATGCCGGCGTTGATGCCGCCCATGACGAGGTAGAAGCCGCCGACGAAGCGGCGGACGGCCGCCGGGTGGGACGTGCGACGGGCAGGGGCTGGCACGCCCGTGGTGCGCTGGGTCATGGTGCTCATCCGGTCACCCGCCTTCCCGCTCCAAGCCTCCCGCGAGGGGAGCGGCGGGCGGCAGGGGCGAGGTGCCGCGGGCGCCGGGACGAAGGTCCCGTCAGCTGCCGGAGAAGCAGAGAACCCCAGGCCGGTGA
This sequence comes from uncultured Nocardioides sp., assembly GCA_964503015.1. GTDB lineage: Bacteria > Actinomycetota > Actinomycetes > Propionibacteriales > Nocardioidaceae > Nocardioides. Next base: position 7,822 of record CAZDAO010000153.1, read on the forward strand.
CCTGGGGTTCTTCCTGTGTCCGAGGGGGGACTTGAACCCCCACGCCCTAATACGGGCACTAGCACCTCAAGCTAGCGCGTCTGCCAATTCCGCCACCCGGACGAGTGCTGGAGAACAGTAGCAAAGCACCTCGGCACCGACGAATCGGGGCTCCTGCTTGCTCGTGGGGCAGGATGGACGGCATGGAACAGGCGCCCGGACAGAGCCCAGAGGACCGCTCCTACGACCCCGCTGCGGAGGTCGTCGACCTGTGCCAGCAGCTCATCGCCATCGACACCTCCAACTATGGCACCGACGAGGGGCCGGGGGAGCGCAAGGCCGCCGAGCACGTCGCCACGCTGCTCGACGAGGTC
>CAZDAO010000154.1:0-8124 GCA_964503015.1 uncultured Nocardioides sp.
CCCACCGGCGTACGGCTGCGCGGATCTCGATCAAGTCCTCGACCCTCAGGGCCTTGGTCTCCTGCTTCGGTCGGTGAACCCGACTCGTCCCGCGAGCCGGGTTCGTCGGGATCGCATCGTGTCGAACCGCGAGGTCGAGCATGGCCCCGAGGACGACCTTGGCCTTGCGTTGCCGATTCACGCTCTGATCGCGCAACCGCAGCAGGAGCCGGTCCAGCCGACCCGTGGTGGCCTCGCGGAGCTTCAGCCCACCGACGCTGGGCAGCACCAGGTTGTCCAGCACCCGGCGGTACTCGTTGATGGTGGTCTGCTCGATCCGTCCTTCAGTCTCGAGACCAGCGATCCACAGGTTGGCGAGGTCGATCAGCCGGGTCTCTGCGGTGAGGAGCTCACCTGCTGGCGCGGTGCGCGTGCCCAGGACGTCTCGAAGCGCTCGCTCCGCAGCCGCCTTGCTCGGACCCGTCGCAGTGACCCGACGAGTGTTGCCGTCGGTGTCACGGAACCGGGTCAGTGCGCGATAGCTGCCGTCGCGGATCTTCTCGGTGGTGATGGTCCCCCAGGTGCCCAGGGGGAGTGGTGGCCTGGCCATGGCCTACCCGCCCTCGGCAGGCTCGAGGTGCTCGACGATCCATGCGTCGAGGTCCGCGCGCCGGTATCGCAGGCAACCGCCCATCTTCACGGCGCGTGGTCCGAACCCGGCCCGGCGGGTTCGCCACGTGTACAGAGTGGCCTTCGGGATCGCGAGGTAGGCCGCAGCCTCGTCGATGGTGAGGATCATGCTCTCGTGGCTGGTGTCGACGGTGGTACTCATCGCGTGCTCCTTCGTGGTCTCGAGGACAGGTTTGCCCTCGTGACTGAAGGTGTGCGGCCCACACCGCGCGGACTGTGGAGAATTGACCCCTAATCGACCTTCTGGAGCGGTCGCAGGTGCCACGCGGACCAGCGGTGTCCACGGGACCGACCGGCGAGGCGCTCGCGGACACCTCTGCTGCTGCGGGGCGTGGGTTGTCGGGTTGCGATCGAGCTTGCTGTGTTTTGCGCTCTTAGCCAGAGGTCGCAGGTTCAAATCCTGCCCCCGCTACGAATTTCAGGCTCGGTTCCCTCTGGGGAACCGAGCCTGAAAGCTTTCTAACTTGACTCGGTCATCACAAAGTCAGCCTTATGTGATCTCCACGCCCGGTCCGCTGGGCCGTAGGCAGCGAACGTGGCGGTGGGGGAGAAGGCGGCGCCGATACAACCCGGCCATGACCCACTTCATAAACGCCACCCTGCCCGCCAACACCACCCTCGACCTGATCCGCCCCGGGACGCCGCCGCTGCCCGCCGGGCTCACCGAACTGGACACCGCCCGGATCACCCGCGCGATCGCGGCCGCCAAGAGCGAGACCACCCGCGCCGTCTACGCCCAGGTCTGGGGGCACTGGGAACGCTGGTCCGCCCAGCGGGGCACCGTGGCGCTGCCCGCCGACCCGCTCACGCTGTCGGCCTACCTGACCGAACGCGCCGAAGACGGCAAGGCGATCAGCACCCTCGACATGTCCTGCACCGTGATCCGCCACGTCCACCGGATGACCGGCGCCGAGGACCCGGTCGCCTCCGAAGCGGTCCGACAGGTCCGCCGCGGCCTGGTCCGCACCTACGGCGCCGCACCACGTCGCCTGGCCCGCCCACTCAACGTCGAGGAGATCCGCCAGATCGTGGCTGGCATCGACCGCACCACGCCGATCGGGATCCGCGACACCGCGATCATCCTGCTCGGCTACGCCTCCGCGATGCGCCGCGGCGAGCTCGTCGAGCTCACCCTCACCGACGTCGAACCCAAACCCGCAGGTCTCCTGCTGCACATCCGCCAATCCAAGACCGACCGCGACGGCCGTGGGCAACAGGTCGCCGTCGCCCACGGCCAACACGCCCTCACCGACCCCGTCGCCGCGCTCAACGCCTGGCGCGCTGCCCGTGGCCAGACACCCGGCGCGCTGTTCACCCGGATCTGGGCCAGCAAGGTCAGCCTCCAGCCGCTCTCGGGGCACGTCGTCGCGCGGATGCTCCGCGCCCGCGCCGAGGCCGCCGGGCTGGACGGCACCCGCATCACCGGGCACTCGCTGCGCGCCGGCCACGCCACTACCGCAGCCCTCGCCGGCGTCTCCCTCGACCGGATCGCCGCCCAGACCCGACACAAGGACATCGGCATCCTCGTCAACCGCTACATCCGACCCGTGCAAGCCCTCGAGAACACCTCCAGCCGCGACCTGGGACTGTGATTCGCAGCGGCAAGGTCGCGACCGAGCCTGGCAACCCGACTCACCCCGGCGGGGCGAGTCGGCGGGCGAGCTCTGTTGGCATGCCACGGCGTGGGCGCCAGCACCAGGCGCAAGGGGCGCCGGACTCGACACGGCCAACTGCTCAGACCATCATCGAACCGTGAGCTCGAACGCAGAGACCGCCGAGGCCGACCACACCCCGCCGGCGTGCTGGTGCTGCGGCGGCTCGTTCGCCGAAGAGGAACTGGTCCACCTCGGTGCCCACCCGGAGGTGGGCCTGTGTACGGATTGCGCCCATTGGGTGCACCGCCGTGCCGCCGAGCAGGCCGCTGCCCGGCGGGGCGGGCTCGCCGCGCGGTATCGCAGAGCGTTCGCTTCGAGCCGGTCATGGGTCATTCGGCACGAGGTGCACAACATGCCCGTCCTCGGCCGGCTGCTGCGTGGCCTGGACCGTCGCCTGCCCTGATCCTCGCGCCCCGCGATGCTCTCGAGCCGGCGGGCAACTCGCTCAGGCGGACCTTCCGATGTCCCTTCCCGATGCTCCGCCGCCGGCGGGTCCTGCGATGGGTCCTGGGGCGTCCGTTGCGCACATGGGGCGGCCGCCGTCGTGGAGTCGGCGTCGGCGTCGGCGTTCGAGGAGCGAAAGTACGGGGTCCATGTCGACGGCCAGGAAGCTCGCGTGGTCGCCCGCTTCCTCGGCGGCGGTCGCTGCATTGCTGAGGGACCGGACACCGGTGGCGCATTCGCCGGGCCGACCGAGAAGAAGACGGCGGTCGGTTCCCCGATTGCGGGCACGCGGATTTACCGACCGTCGATGCTGGTCACCGTCACCGGACCGCCCTGGGTCGCTGTGGTCGTTGCTTCGGTGTTGCCGCAGGCGGTCAACACCAACCAGCCGGCGGCGACGGCGGAGGCGATCGAGACGGCCCTCAGGCGGGTTCGAGTGCTCGTCATCGAGTCTTCTCGTCCGTCGCGTCAGAGCTCTGGGCGGCACGAGCACGCGGGGTGGGCGGGTAGCAGTCGGGGCTGTCCCGGCGGCGGCGCCTCGCGAGACCGACTACGGCCAGGACCAGGACGGCGATCGCTAACCCAATCACCCACGGGGTGCGGAGGAACCCGCCTATGCCTGCAATGGCACCGCCGGCGAGCAGGAGCGGGAGCAGGGCACAGCAGGCGACCATGAGCAAAGCGCCGCCGGCCGCCAGCAGCAGGCCGCCGCCACCGGGCTGGGGGTCATGGTTGGGGGTCATCAGTGTCCTTCAGTCCTTCCGTTGATGCTGGGTCAGCAGCAGTGCGGGGAGTCGTCGGCCGGGGTGTCCTCGGCGTTCAGGTGCGTGCCCGCGAGCAGTCGGGCGGTGAGGTCGGCGCCGATCTGGTGGGCCTCAGCGACCGGGACGACCTCGGCTCCGGGGTTCTCGGCGAGCCAGCCGGCGCCGTCTTCGGGTGAGGTGAAGAAGTGCACCTGGTTGCAGAAGGAGGGGCGGATCGACGTCATCGCCTCGGGGTTGACCAGGGACACCACCGCGGGCGGGGGTTCGACGTTGGTGATGCCGGTCGCCGGGTCGACGGTGAGGCGGATCGTTGCGCCGCTGGCCGGGGAGATCGACTCGACCCGTGCGGGCCGCTCCAGCAGTGAGGGGAAGATCAGGGTGTCCAAGGCGCACCAGGTGTAGAGCTCCTCACCGGCCACCGTGAACCGGTGACTGGTCGGGCGCAGGGTCAGACCCTGGCCGAGGATCCGACCCTGGGCGTCGTATTCGGTGTCCGGCACCGCGGCCAGACCACGACGTACGTCGTCGACGCTGCGGCCCGCTGCCGCGGCGAGCTGCTCGATGGTGACGGGGTCGCCGTCGACGAGCAGACGCAGCAGTGGCACCAGCAGGCCGGCGTCCAGGCCCGACTGCCCGGTGTCGGCGAGCCGGGCGGTCAGGTCGGTGGTGAGGTTCGACATGGTGGGTGCGATCCGTTCTGTGAGTGGTTTTCGGGCTGTCCAGCGCGCTCGGTCACGCGCAGCAGGACAGTTTCGAGACGTCGGTGGTGAAGGACTTGGCGGCAATGCGGATGCCTTCGGTCATGGTCAGGTAAGGCGCCCAGGCGTCGGCGACCTCGGCGATGGTCTTGCCGAGGATGTGCACGCCGGCGGCCGCCAACTCGCCGGCGTCCTTGGCGACCGCGGTCAGGCCGAGGATCTCGCCGGTGTCGGCATTGGCGACCATCTTGATGAAGCCGCGGGTGTCGCGGTTGACCAACGCGCGGGTCACATAGGTCAGCGGCAGAACCCGGCAGTCGCAGCGGATCCCTGCGGCGACGACGTCCTCCTCGGTCAGCCCGACCGCACCGATCGCGGGGCTGGTGAAGGTCACCCGGGGGAGCCTGGTGTAGTCGACCGACCGGTCCGCGGCGGCGAAGGCGTTCTCGGCGACCATCGTGCCGTGGTGAGCGGCGACGTAGACGAACTCCGGGTGCCCGGTGACGTCACCGGCGGCCCAGATCCGCGGGTTGGACGACTGCATCTGGTCGGTGACCACGATCTCCCCGGACTCGCCGGTCTTGACCCCCACCGCGTCGAGGTTGAGCCGGTCGGTGACCGGGCGGCGGCCCAGCGCGACCAGGATCTCGTCCGCGCGGAACTCCTGCTCACTGCCGGAGATCTCGGCGGTGACGACGACCTGGTTCGTGGCCGTATCACGGGCGACCCGGATGGGGACGGCTCGTCGAACCACCCGGATGCCCTCGTCGGCGAAGACCTCCTGCAGCGCCTGGGAGACCTCTGGCTCCTCCTTCGACGCCAGCCGCGAGCGCACCAGCAGGGTCACCTTCGCCCCGAGGCGCGCGAAGAGCTGCGCCTGCTCCAGTGCCACGTAGCCGCCACCGAGCACCAGCAGTGACTCGGGGACCTCGGTGAGTTCCATCGCGGTCGTCGAGGTCAGATAGTCGACGCTCTCCAGGCCATCGATGGGCGGGGCCCAGGCACGCGCGCCGGTCGCAACGAGGTAGTGCGCGGCTTCGATCACCTCGACCGTTCCGTCGGTGGCGGTGACCTCCAGGACTGGTGAGTCCGGAGTGCCGGCGAAGGCGGCCTCGCCGTGGCGGACCTGCCACCCGTAGGAGTCCGCAACGTCGATGTACTTCTCACCGCGCATTGCCTCGACGAGGTCCTGCTTCCCGCCGATGAGGGCGGGCATGTCCACCGCGCCTGCGTGGGTCGCGATGCCCGGGAACCGGGTGTCAGCGTCGGCCGCGACGTGGCGGGCCTCGGCGGCCGCGATCAGCGCTTTTGACGGCACGCAGCCGGTGTTCACGCAGGTGCCGCCGAATGTGCCGCGCTCGATCATCACCACCGACTTGCCCAGCGTCGTGGCCCGGATGGCGGCGGCGAATGCCCCGCCACCAGACCCGATCACGGCCAGGTCAAACTTCGCCTGCATGCGGATTCCTATCCGACGGTTGGGAATAGTTCTTGATGCAGTCAGAATGGACCTTCCAGTGCAGTGGAAGGTCAAGTAGGACCCGCGATACAAGGGAGTCGGGATGCGGATCGGGGAGCTCGCCGAGGCGTCGGGCACCACGGCCAAGACGCTGAGGTTCTACGAGGAGCAGGGGCTGCTGCCGGCCGCCGAGCGCACCCCGGCGGGCTATCGCGACTACACGCCCGAGGCCGTCGCCCGCATCGACTTCATCCACCGCGGCCAGGCTGCCGGGCTCACACTTGCCCAGGTCCGCCAGATCCTGGACATCCGCGACGACGGACAAGCGCCCTGCGGCCACGTGAAGGGCCTGCTCGACTCTCGGCTGGCCGACCTCGAGAAGCAGATCGCTCAGCTGGTCGCACTGCGAGAGACCATCACTCGACTCCGCGACCAGGCAACGACGGTAGAGCCGGACACCTGCGCCCCCGACCAAGTCTGCCGCTACCTGTAGCTGTATGGGCGTTCCCCGGACCAGCGGCCGGCACCGCGATCCGACACGTCCACCGCATCTGCGGCGTGGAGGATCCCGTCGCCTCCGAGGCCGTCCGGCAGGTACGCCGCGGACTGATGCGCACCTACGGCGCCGCGCCACGTCGACCTGCACGGCCACTCACCGTGGACGAGATCCGCACCATCATCGGGAGCATCGATCGGACCACCCCGATCGGGATCCGCGACGCCGCGATCATCCCGCATGGACCCGGTGGCACGAGGGGACCGGTGTGCCAGCGAGCGCTGCGGGCGACACGGGCGAGGCGTCGGCGAAGACATCGATCTCGGCTCAGGCGAACTGGGATTGACACTGACGCGCTCATTGGCGCTAATATCGCCGCATGACGATTAGTGCTTTCGTGGTTGGCTCGCGACCCGAAGGGCTCGATGAGGCAGCTGCCAGCAGGGCGGCAGCCTGCCTGTTCCGGGGGATGAGTGACCCGTCGAGGGTCGTGATCCTGCGGCACCTGCTGCTTGGCGAGCACAATGTCAACGAGCTCACGGCCCACCTCGGACTGGCCCAGTCGACGGTCTCCAAGCACCTCGCGTGCCTGCGTGACTGCGGCCTGGTCGAGTCCCGTCCGGCCGGTCGAGCGTCGATGTTCTCCCTGACTCACCCCGACGCAGTGCTCAAGGTGTTCGCCGCCGCGGAGGAGCTCCTGGCGGCCACAGGGGACGCAGTCGTGCATTGACCCACCAACGGTGATGAGTCCTCGCAATTAGCGCGCACATCCACGCCGTGACCTTCGTTGAAGATCCTGCGCGCCGCCGACAACTCGGCCGGCGCGCCCAGCTCCTCGCGGCCGCCTCGGTCTCCTACAACGCCATCGAGGCGGTCATCGCGATCACCGCCGGACTGGTGGCCGGGTCGATCGCCCTGGTCGGTTTCGGACTGGACTCGATCGTCGAGGTCAGCAGCGGCCTGATCATCCTGTGGCAGTTCCGCCATCCCCTCCCGGAGTCCCGGGAGCGCCGAGCGCTGCGGCTAATGGCGCTCTCCTTCTTCGCCCTCGCCGGCTACGTCACCTTCGAGTCGGTGCGCGCGCTGGTCGGCGGGCACCAACCCGACCCCTCGCCCGTGGGTATCGGGCTAGCCGCAGCGTCGCTCATGATCATGCCGTTTCTGTCCTGGGCGCAGCGCCGCACCGGCAAGAGCCTCGGCTCGAATGCTGTGATCGCCGACTCGACCCAGACTCTGTTGTGCACCTACCTATCCGCCGTGCTCCTGGTCGGCCTCGTCCTCAACGCCACCCTGGGCTGGTCGTGGGCCGATCCGATCGCCGGCCTGGTGATCGCCGCCGTCGCCGTCCGCGAAGGGCTCGAAGCCTGGCGCGGCGAGGGCTGCGCCTGCGGCCCAAACCTGGCCGCCGACCCCTACGCCACGACGGGGGCTGACGGCGGCTGCGACGATGGCTGCTGCACGGCAGACGGAGATCGGTGACCGCCATGGATTGGGCTCGAGTGCCTGGCCCAGATTTCGCGCCACTCGGCACTCGCCTCTCCTGCTTGGAGTCGAAACCCGCCCACGCGCGGCTCAATGGCCGGATCTGAACGGTCATCGAAAGGTCATCGGAAACGACGGGCAAACGCTCCAACGCGTTCCGATAGAGTTGGAGGCGTCCGATGAGGAACCTCCTCAACAACCCGAGGTTCTCCAGAGGGATCCAAAGTTTGAGGTAGTCCGGGACAGGTCTTCGATCTTGCCCAGAGGTCGCAGGTTCAAATCCTGCCCCCGCTACTGAAAAGTGGCCTCTGACCTGCAGAAACGCGGGTCAGAGGCCACTCGTATTTTGAACCGTTTCCGCTTATGTCGCGGATTGATGACCCAAAAACTCGGCGGATGCTGGCCCAGCGTGGCGAACTGCGCGGTGATGGCTGGCGATGTCCACCCCGATGCCTGG